>NZ_JAVRFI010000011.1:0-203420 GCF_031845785.1 Streptomyces hesseae | reverse complement strand
GCCCCCGGACCCCCGGTTGATTTCAGCCCCGCCGGCATTTGAGGCGCGGGGTCTGGGGCGGATCCCCAGGAAACGGTGAAAGGGCGGGACTGGGGCCTCCTCCCCCACGGCTCCTGCCACCGAAAGGAAGAGACACATGGAGTTCCAGAGCCCCGCACTGCGCAAGCTGGCCGGCGAACCCGGCGCCCTCGACGACTTCTGGAAGCGCGCCACAGCACACGGCACCCCCCTCGTCGAACCCGACCCCGAAGGAAACGACGCCTGGCGCCTCGTCACCTTCCTCTGGCGCGACGACCCCACCAGCCCCGCCTCCCACGTCCTCGCCCTGCTCCACACCGTCACGGACAAGGACCGGCACGCCCACGACCTGGCCCCCCACCTCATGGCGAAGGTGCCCGGCACCGACGTGTGGGCGATCAGCCACCGGCTGCGGGCCGATCACCGGGCCTCGTACCAGTTCTCCGTGCACCGCGGCACCCGCGAGGACGCCCTGCGCACCGACCGCCGCAGCTGGCTGCGCGTCCTGGACGAGGCGCTGCCCGATCCGCTCGCCGTGGGGGTCCCGCTCGCGGCCCGCGACGGCCGCAACCCCTCCTCCGTGCTGGCGCTCCCGGACGCCCCGGCCCAGGACTGGGCCGGCACCCGCGACGCCGTACCGCGCGGCAAGCGAATCGACGCGGAGGTCGACGGACGACGCGTCGGCGTGCACCTCCCCGCCGCGCACACGGCGGACGGCGGCCCGTACTCCGTCGCCGTGCTGCTGGACGGCGAGATGTGGGGCCCGGTGCTGGACTTCGGCACGACCCTGGACAACCTCCACCACGACGGCCGCATACCACCGACCGTGACCCTCATGGTCGAGACCATGGGCCGCGACCGGCGGATGGCCGATCTCAGCTGTAGCGAGGAGTTCGTCGACTGGCTGGCGGACGTGCTGCTGCCGTGGGCGGCGCGGGAGTACGGGGTGACGGGCGACCCGGCCCGTACGGTCGTGGCGGGGCAGAGCGCGGGCGGCCTTACGGCAGCGTTCGCCGCCTTCCGCAGGCCCGAGCGGTTCGGGAACGCGCTGTCCCAGTCGGGCTCCTTCTGGTGGCCGGACGGGACCGAGTTCGACGGCGGCAGCGAGTGGCTGACCCGGCAGTTCGCGACGCACGAGACGCTGCCCGTCCGCTTCCATCTGGAGGTGGGCCTCCAGGAGTGGATGCTCCTGCCGCAGAACCGCCACCTGCGCAACGTACTCGAAGCACGCGGCTACGACGTGGCCTACCACGAGTTCAACGGCGGCCACGACTACGCCTGCTGGCGCGGCGGCCTCGCCGACGGGCTCGTGGGGCTGCTGGGACGGTAGAAGACGCGGAAAGCCCCCACACGCTCGGCGTGTGGGGGCTTTCCGCGTCGCCAGGGTCAGGCGGCCGCAGCAGCCTGCGGCTCGTCGTCGAACGACGGAGGCGCCGGGGCCTCCCTGGGCATCCGGAACGCGCACAGCGTGCCGAGGGCGACGAGGCCCGCGGTGACCGCGATGGCGGCCCGGTACGGGGCCGGGTCCGTCTCGTGGCCGCCGGAGCCGCCCCAGGCGGAGATCACCGCGGCGACGGCCGCGATGCCGAGCGCGCCGCCGAGGGTGCGCACGATGGTGAACAGGGCCATGGCCTGGCCCATGGCCGGGGGCGGTACGTCCGCGAACCCGGCGATCTGCACGGTGAGCACGGCCGTCCCCAGCACCAGGCCCACGCAGAACATCAGCGCCCGCACGGCCCACGCGTTCTCGGCCACCCCCGGCACGGCCAGCGCGCCGAAGACCGCCGTCGCCAGCAGCAGGGCGGGCACGGCGAGCCACCGGGGCCCGAGCCGGGGCATCAGCCGGTCGGCCACCTGGGAGGCCAGCATCAGCCCGAGCGCCTCCGGGAAGACGCTCAGCCCGGCGTCCAGGGCCGAGGCGCCCAGCGCCGCCTGGTAGAGCAGCGGGAACGCGAAGAGCACGCCCATCAGCCCGGCCGAGGTGACCACCGCGAGGACCGTGGCGGACGCGAACACCTTGTCGGCGAGCAGTCCCAGCTGAAGCAGCGGCGTCCGCGCCCTGAGCAGATGGACGCACCCGGCGGCCAGCAGCACGAGCCCGAGCACACCGGAGACCAGGACGGACGGCGTGGTCCAGCCGTGCGTGGGCCCGAAGCCCAGCGCGTAGGTGAGCAGGCCCAGCGCCGGGGTCGCCAGCAGGAAGCCCGTCAGGTCGAAGCCCTCGGTACCCTCCGTGTGCTCCGACAGCCCCAGCACGCCGACGATCACGGCTGCCGCGCCGATCGGCACGTTCACGAAGAACAGCCAGTGCCAGGACAGGTGCTCGGTCAGGAAGCCGCCGAGCGGCGGGCCGAGCGCCGGCATCAGCGCGGTCGGCACGATGAGCACCTTGGACAGCTTCATCCGCTCGTGCGGCGGGAAGGCCCGGAAGAGCAGCGTCATGCCGACGGGCGTCAGCAGCCCGCCCGCGATGCCCTGGACGACGCGCGCGAGGACCAGCGTCGGGAGGTCCTGTGCCAGGCCGCAGACGGCGGAGGCCGCCGTGAAGACGGCGAGCGCGCCGAGGAAGACCTTCTTGGTGCCGAGGCGGTCGCCGAGCCAGCCCGCGACGGGCAGGGCGACGGCGAGCGCGACGAGGAAGGCCACCTCGACGGTGTTGGCGGCCGACACCGGTTCGCCGAAGTCCCGGGCGATGGTGAGCAGCGCCGGGTTGACGATGGTGGAGTCGAGCCCGTTCATGCACATCGCCGCCGTGTAGACGACCACGACGGCGATGCGCGGAGGGAGCCCCCTCACCGGGCGGAGACCGGGGTCAGGTCGGTCCAGTTCTCGGTGATCCAGTCGGTGGCCGACTGCCGGGCGCAGGGCCCGTGGACGGTCGTCCAGCCCTCGGGCACGGCGGCGAAGCCCGGCCAGAGGCTGTGCTGCCCCTCGGCGTTGACGAGGACGAGAAACTCCCCGTCGCCGTCGAAGGGGTTGGCGGGTGCGTCGCTCATGGGGTCAGTTCTCCAGATTCCGCAGTCGGTCGGCGATGACGCTCGCGATGTGCGCGATCGGTTCGGGCAGGGTCATGTCCTTGTGCGAGCAGGCGACGTTCGTGTTGTCGATCCGCCCGGTCGCATAGGGGGTCCAGGTGTCGGGGGTGAGGGTGTCGTCGATGGTGTCGACGGTGGCCCGGAAGAAGAGCACGTCGCCCTTGAAGACGCGGTGGTCGAAGGCGCGCACCAGGTGGTTGGTGTTGAGGTAGGTGCGGTTGAGGGCGTCGAAGGTGGTGTCGTCGAGGCCGGCCAGCGGGGAGCCCTCGCGGCGCAGCACCTCGATGACGTTCTCCAGTTCCAGCGGCTTGCCCTCCAGGCTGTCCGGGCCGTGGCCGCCCATGGTCAGCAGCGCCTCCAGGGCCTCGGCCTGGTCGGGCACGGGCAGCTCGCGGAAGCCCTCGGCGGGGTAGGCGTCGAGGATGGCGAGCAGTTCGACCTCCGCGCCGAGGTCCTGGAGGCGGGTGGCCATGGCCTGGGCGATGATGCCGCCGGTGGACCAGCCCATCAGGCGGTACGGGCCGTCGGGCCGGACCTCGCGGAGCCGGTCGACGTAGTGCGCGGCGAGCTCCTCCATGCTGGCGGGCAGCGGCAGGGCGGCCGTGGCCGGGCCGACGCCCTGGGCCTGGAGGCCGTAGATCGGCACATCGGCGGGCAGGTGGCGGATGAGTCCGGCGTAGCACCAGCTCAGGCCGCCGGCGGGGTGGACGCAGTAGAGCGGTGCCTTGTCGCCGTCCTTCGCGGGGCGCAGGGGCAGCAGGACGTCCAGGGCGTCGGCGGCCTCGGCGTCCAGGGCGGCGGCCAGCGCGGCCGGGGTCGGGGCCTGGAAGACCGTGCCGATGCCGGTGTCCGTGCCGAGGGCCTCCTTGACCCGTCCGGCGAGGCGCACGGCGAGCAGCGAATGGCCGCCCAGGTCGAAGAAGTTGTCGTCCACGCCGACCCGGGGCAGGCCCAGGACGTCGGCGAAGATCGCGCAGAGCTGTTCCTCGCGGGGGCCGCGCGGGGCGCGTCCCTCGGTGACGGCGGCGGCGAGGTCGGGGGCGGGCAGGGCCTTGCGGTCGAGCTTGCCGTTGGCGGTCAGCGGCAGCCGGTCCAGCAGGACGACGGCCGAGGGGACCATGTGGCCGGGGAGTTCGCCCCGGGTGTGCTCGCGCAGCAGGGCCGGGGTGGTCTCGCCGGCGGGGACGGCGTAGGCGACGAGGCGCTTGTCGCCGGGGGTGTCCTCGCGGACGACGACGGCCGCGTCGGCGACGTCGGGGTGGTCGGCGAGGACGGCCTCGATCTCGCCGAGCTCGATGCGGAAGCCGCGGATCTTCACCTGGTGGTCGGCGCGCCCGAAGTACTCGAGGGTGCCGTCGGGGCGGCGGCGGGCGAGGTCGCCGGAGCGGTACATGCGGCTGCCGGACTCGCCGAACAGGTGGGCGAAGGGGTCGGCGACGAATCGTTCCGCCGTGAGGGCGTGCCGGCCGAGGTAGCCACGGGCCAGGCCCTCTCCCGCGACGTACATCTCGCCGGTGACGCCGGGCGGCACGGGCTGGAGGTACCGGTCGAGGACGTAGACGCGCAGGTCGGGGATGTTGACGCCGATGGTGCTGGAGGTGCCGGCGGCGGCGCCCGCCCGGTCGAGGGCGATGTACGAGACGTGCACGGTCGTCTCGGTGATGCCGTACATGTTGACGAGCGTCGGCGCGTCATCGGCGTGCCGCTCGTACCAGTCGTCGAGGCGGCCCAGCTCCAGGGCTTCGCCGCCGAAGACGACGTAGCGCAGGGCGAGTTCGCGTCCCGGGTTCTCCTTGTCCGCGGCCATGAGCTGGTAGAAGGCGGACGGCGTCTGGTTGAGGACGGTCACGCCTTCGTCGTCCAGCAGGCCGAGGAAGGCGGCCGGGTCGCGGCTGACGAGGTGGGGGACGACGACGAGCCGGCCGCCGTGCAGCAGCGCGCCCCACATCTCCCAGACGGAGAAGTCGAAGGCGTAGGAGTGGAAGAGGGTCCACACGTCGTTCTCGTCGAAGCCGAACCAGTGGTCGGTGGCGGAGAACAGCCGGGTGACGTTGTGGTGGGTGACGGGGACGCCCTTGGGGCGGCCGGTGGAGCCCGAGGTGTAGATGACGTAGGCGACGTCGCCGGGGCGCTGGGCCCGGGTGCGGTCGGCGTCGGTGAGGTCGGTGGGCGCGTACGCGTCGGCGTCGGTGCCGTCGACGAGGACGACCGGCAGGTCGTGCGCCGGGATCCGGTCGGCGGTCGCGGTGTCGGTGACGACGGCGGCCGGGGCGGCGTCGGCGAGCATGTAGGCGAGCCGGTCGGCCGGGTAGTCCGGGTCCATGGGGAGGTAGGCGGCGCCGCACTTGGCGACGGCCAGCAGGCCGGTGACGAGTTCGAGCGAGCGCGGCAGGGCGAGGGCGACGATGGAGCCGGGGCCGATGCCGCGCCCGGCGAGCAGCCTGGCCAGACGGTTGGCGCGGGCGGACAGCTCGGCGTAGGTGAGGGACGCGTCGTCGCAGGTGACGGCGGTGCGGCCGGGGTGGTGGCGGGCGGCGTCCTCGTACAGCTCGACGAGGGTGCGCTGCCTCACGGGGGTGTGGGTGCCGGCGTTCCACTCGACGAGGGAGCGGTGCAGCTCCGCCCCGTCGAGGAGCGGGAGGCGGCCGACGGGGGTGTCGGGGTCGGTCGCGGCGGCGGTGAGCAGCCGGGTGAGGTGGGCGGAGAGGCGTTGGGCGGTGGTGGTGTCGAAGAGGTCGGTGCGGAACTCCAGGAAGCCGGATATGCCGCCGCCGGGCCGCTCGCCGGCGTTGAGGGTGAGGTCGAACTTCGCGGTGCCGGTGGGCATGGCGGTCATCCGCGCGGCGAGGTCCGGTCCCATGGCGAACGCGGCGTCGGGCATCGACTGCCAGGCGAGCATCACCTGGAAGAGGGGGTGCCGGGCCAGCGAGCGGGGCGGGTTGAGCTCCTCGACGAGCCGGTCGAAGGGCACGTCGGCGTGCTCGTACGCGGCCAGGGCCGTGGTGCGGACGCGCTCCAGGAGGGCGCGGAAGGTGGGGTCGCCGGAGGTGTCGGTGCGCAGGACGAGGGTGTTGACGAAGAAGCCGACGAGGTCGGCGGTGGTCTCGTCGTCGCGTCCGGCGACGGGGGTGCCCAGCGGGATGTCGGTGCCGCAGCCGTAGCGGGTGAGGAGGGCGGCGAGGGCGGCCTGGACGGCCATGAAGACGCTCGTGCCGCTCGCGCGGGTGAGGGCGGCGAGCGCGGCGTGGGCGTCGGCGCCGAGCTCGAAGGGGACGGTGGCGCCCGCGGTGGAGGCGATGGCGGGGCGCGGCCGGTCGGTGGGGAGTTCGAGCTGGTCGGGCAGGCCGGCGAGGGCCGCCTTCCAGTGGTCGAGCATGCGGACGGCGGCCGGGGTGGGCGCGTCGGCGGTGCCGAGGAGGCGCTCCTGCCAGGCCGTGTGGTCGGTGTACTGGACGGTCAGGGGTGCCGCGCCGGGCGCCCGGCCGGCCGCGCGGGCGGTGTAGGCGGCGGCGAGGTCACGGGCGAGGGGCGTGGTGGAGGCGCCGTCGCCGGCGATGTGGTGGAGCAGGAGCAGCAGGGTGTGCCGGTCGCCGCCGTCGCTGAAGAGGGTGACGCGCAGCGGGAGTTCCGTGGCCAGGTCGAAGGAGTGGCGCACGGCCTCGGTGAGGTCGGCGTCGAGTGGGGCGACGCGCAGCTCGGGGCGGGCCTGTTCGGGGGTGAGGATCAGCTGGTGGGGCTCGTTGTCGAGGGCCGGGTAGATCGTGCGCAGCGTCTCGTGGCGCTCGGCGAGGTCGGCGAGGGCGAGGCGCAGCGCGTCCTGGTCGACGGGGCCGGTGAGGGTCAGCAGCAGCGGGATGTTGTAGGTGGGGCTGGGGCCTTCGAGGCGGTACATGAACCACAGCCGCTTCTGGGCCGGGGAGAGCGGCATCCGGTCGGTGCGCGGTACGGGCACGAGCGCGGGCCGGTCGGGGTCGGTGTCCCGGTCGCGGACGAGGGCGGCGAGGGCGGCGGGGGTGGGGTTGCGGAAGACGTCGGCGAGGCCCAGGAGGTCATCGCCCAACGCATCGCGGACACGGGCGGCGATCCGGCCGGCGAGCAGCGAGTGGCCGCCGAGGGCGAAGAAGTCGGCGTCGGGGGAAGGTGCCTCGGGCAGGCCCAGGACGTCCTGGAAGAGAGCGCAGACGATCTCTTCCTGGGGGGTGCGGGGGGCGCGGTGCGCGGTGGAGGTGGGTTCGGGGTCGGGCAGGGCATTGACGTCGAGCTTGTCGTTGGCGGTGCGGGGCAGGGCGTCCAGGATCAGGATCGCGGCGGGCACCATGTGGTCGGGCAGCCGCTCGGCGAGGTGGGCGCGGAGCTCCTCGGGGTCGGGCGCGGCGCCCTCGGCGGGTACGGCGTAGCCGAGGAGGCGCTTGCCGGTGGCGGTGTCGCGGGCGATGACGGCGGCCCGGTCGACGGCGGGGTGGCCGGCCAGGACGTTCTGGATCTCGCCGAGTTCGATGCGGAAGCCGCGGATCTTGATCTGGCCGTCGGCGCGGCCGAGGAATTCCAGGGTGCCGTCGGGGCGGCGGCGCACGAGGTCGCCGGTGCGGTACATCCGGGCGCCGGGCTCGCCGTGGAGGGCGCCGAAGGGGTCGGCGGTGAAGCGTTCGGCGGTGAGGTCGGGGCGGCCCAGGTAGCCGGCGGCGAGGCAGGCGCCGGCGAGGTACAGCTCGCCGGTGACGCCGACGGGGGCCGGGCGCAGGGAGTTGTCGAGGACGTACGCGCGTGAGCCGCGCACGGGCCGGCCGACGGGGGTGCCGTCGCTGTCGGCCAGCCAGTAGTAGGCATCGACGGTGGTCTCGGTGGGGCCGTAGAGGTTGATGGGGCTCAGGCCCTCGGTGGCGGCCAGGCGGCGCCACAGGGGCTCGGGCACGGTCTCGCCGCCGACGACGACGAGGGCGGGGTGGTGCCGGCCCGGATCCAGCAGGCCCTCGGCGACGAGCGCTTCGACGTAGGAGGGGGTGGCGTCGAGGTAGTCGACGCGGTGTTCGTCGATGTAGGCGGTGAGGGTGGCCGGGTCGCGGTAGGCGGCGTCGTCCAGGAGGTGCAGCTCGTGGCCGTGGACCATCCAGATGACGGGGTCCCAGGAGGCGTCGAAGGCGAAGGAGGCGCTGTGCGCGATCCGCAGCCGGTCCCGTCCGGTGCGCTCCAGGGCGGGGGCGATGTGGTCGGTGCCGTGCCCGGCGTGGAGGTTGGTGAGGGAGGCGTGGGTGACGAGGACGCCCTTGGGGCGGCCGGTGGAGCCCGAGGTGTGGATGACGTAGGCGGGCTGCTGAGGTCTGGGCGCGGCGGGGGCCGTGGCGGGCCGGGCGGCGATCCGGGCGCGGGTGACCTCGTCGTCGAGGAGGAGGACGGGCACGGTGTGCTCGGGCAGGCCGCGTACGGCGTCGGTGGTGCCGACGAGGCAGCCGGGGCGGGTGTCGTCGAGGACGGCGGTGAGGCGCTGGGCGGGGTGGCCGAGGTCGAGGGGCTGGCAGACGCCGCCCGCCTTGAGGACGGCGAACAGGGCGACGACGGTGTCGGCGCTGCGGGGCAGGGCCAGGGCCACGGCGGTGCCGGGGCGGACGCCCGCGGTCAGCAGCTCGTGGGCCAGGCGGTTCGCGGCCGCGTCGAGTTCGGCGAAGGTGAGGGCGGTGGCGCCGCTGCGGACGGCGATGGCCTCGGGGGTGCGGGCGGCCTGCGCGGCGAACAGCTCGGGCAGGGTGCGGTCCACGGGGGCCTCGGTGCGGCCTGCGGTGGCCCGGTGGATCTCCTCGGCGTCGAGGAGGTCGATGGTGCCGACGGGGCGCTGGGCGTCGTCGAGCAGCAGGTCGGTGAGGGCGTCGAGGTAGCGGAGCAGTCCGTGCCCATGGGCGGCGAGGGAGTCGGCGTCGTGGCGGGCGGGGTTGGCGTCCAGGCCGAGGCGCAGGATGCCGTCGGGGCCCGGGGTGGCGCCGATGGCCAGATCGTCGACGGGGCCCGCGGCGAGGTTGCGCACGACGCCGGGCAGGCCAGCGAAGTCCAGGTCCTCGTTCTCGAAGGGCTTGATGTTGACCATCGCCCCGAACAGCGGCTGTTCCGGCGAGAGCCCGAGGTCGCGGCGCAGGTCCTCCTGGCGGTAGCGCTGGTGACGGTTGGCGGCCCGCATCTCCATGACGACACGGCGGAGGAATCCGGCGCCGGTGTCCTGGGGGCGGACGGCGACGCGCAGCGGCATGACGTTGACCATCATGGCGGGCGTGCGCAGGGCGGTCTTGTTGGTGCGGCTCTTCAGCGGCAGGCCGAGCACGATGTCCTCGGCGCCGGTGACGCGGTGGAGATAGCCGGCGGTGGCGGCGACGAGCAGTTCGGCCCAGGTGGCCTTCACCGTGCCGGCGGCGGTCGTCAGCCGGGCGAGGGAGCCGGCGGGGAGTCCGGCGGTGTGGCGCAGGACCGTTCCGGCGGGGGCGGCGGGGCGGTCGGAGAGCGAGACGGGCTCGGGGCGGTCGGCGAGGCGCTCGCGCCAGTGGGCGCGGTCGGTGGCGTGGCGTTCGCTCGCCAGGTAGGCGGCCTCGTCGGCGACGAGTTCGCCGATGGTGCCGAAGGGGTCGGTGGTGGGCTCCACGCCGGTGGCCAGCGCCGTGTAGACCTCGGCGAGGCGGCGCCCGATGAGGGTCAGGGCGTAGGCGTCGACGACGAAGTGGTGGACGCGCTGGTACCACCAGTAGCGCTCGTCGGCGAGACGGATGAGGGCGTGGGTGACGAGGGGGCCCTCGGTGAGGTCGACGGGGCGGGCGAGGTCGGCGGCGGTCCAGGCCGTCGCCTCGGCCTCGGGGTCGGCGGCGGTGCGCAGGTCGAGCCGGTGGAGGGCGGGCGCGGGGGCGCCGAGGCGCTGGGCGGGGGTGGTGCCGTCACCGGCGGTGGCCAGCAGGGCGAGGGTCTCGGCCTCGGCGGTGGTCCGCTTCAGGGCGCGCTCGAACAGCTCCTCGTCCAGGGGCCCGGCGATCTCCACCCGGTCGCCGGTGTTGTGGACCGGGTTCGCGGGGTCGAGAGCCTGGGCGTAGAGGATTCCTGACTGCGCGGCGAGGAGCGGCAGTTCGGCGGAGTTCTCGTCCTGGTGGTGACGCATCGCGTGGGGACTCCCGGTTTCTGGCGAACGTTCCTGGTCGCACCGGTAACCCCCGGTGCGCCAGCTTAGGTAAGCCTAAGCTATTTTCTGATCGCTTGTGAGCGTGGGTCCGGCTGTTCCGGACACCGCGCGGAGACGACGACAATGGAGCGGACATGACCGTGGCCGAGGGCCTCAAATCAGCCATACGCGAGCGCGTTCTGGACCGCCGCGAGGGGCTTCTGGCGCTCAGCCGGCGCATTCACGCCCACCCCGAGACGGCCTTCACCGAGCATCAGGCGGCCGCGTGGTGCGCGGAGACGCTGCGGGAGCACGGTTTCGCCGTCACCGCCCCCACCCATGGCCTGGACACGGCGTTCACGGCGACCGCCGGCTCCGGCCCGGTCACCGTGGCCATCGCCTGCGAGTACGACGCCCTGCCCGGCCTCGGGCACGCCTGCGGCCACAATCTGATCGCGGCGGCGGGCGTCGGCGCGGCGCTCGGCCTGGCCCCCTTCGCGGACGAACTGGGCCTGACCGTGCGGGTGCTGGGCACCCCGGCCGAGGAGCGCGGCGCGGGCAAGGCGCTGCTGCTGGAGGCGGGGGCCTTCGAGGGGGTGGACGCCGCGATGATGGTCCACCCCTGCCCGTTCGAGGTGGCCGAGTTCCGCTCGTTCGCGCTGGGCACGCTCTCGGTCGAGTACCGGGGGAAGGCGGCGCACCCCAGCCTCAACGCCCATGAAGGCCGCAACGCCGCCGATGCCCTGACGGTGGCGCAGGTCGCGCTGGGGCTGCTGCGCCAGCAGTTGCCGCCGCAGTGGAAGGTGCACGGGGTGACCACGGGGGCGGGCACGGCGCCCAATCTGATCCCCGACCGGGCGACCGCCGAGTACGAGATCCGCGCCTCGGCCGCGGAGGACCTGCGGGAGCTGCGCGAGCGTGTGGAGGCGTGCTTCCGCGCCGGGGCGCTGGCCACCGGCTGCGAGGTGTCGCTGACCCGTCCCGAGCCGGACTACCTGGACTTCCGCACCGACCCCGGTCTGATCGCCCTGTGGACGGCCAACGCCCGGGCGCTGGGGCGGCCCGAGCCGCAGCGGAAGGACGCGTTCGCCTGTACGGACATGGGCAATGTCTCGCACGTGGTCCCGTCGATCCATCCGGTGCTGGACATCACGGGCGGCTCGTGCGGGCCGCACGAGCCGGAGTTCGCCGAGGCGGCGGTTTCGCCGGAGGCGGAGCGGGCGATCCTCGACGGGGCGATCGGAATGGCGTGGACGGCCGCCGACTTCGCGGCGGCGCGGCGCACGTAACCGGGGGCTCCGCCCCCGGACCCCCGGTCCTCAAACGCCGGACGGGCTGACAGAAGTCAGCCCGTCCGGGGTGCTGCCTACTTCTTGAGCGCCTTCGTGATGTCGTCGATGACGACATCACTGGCGAGCGGACCACCACGCGTGGACCAGACCGAACCGTTCACGGTCACGGCGTGGTTCTTCTTCACCGCGTTCAGGTCCTTGTACGCGGGCTTCTCCTGGACGTCCTTGAGGGCCTTCTCGCCGTCCGAGGTCAGCGTGGAGAGGAACAGCCAGTCGCCGTCGATCTCGCTGATCTTCTCGAGGCTGAGCGCCGGGGTGTGGGCGTTGCCGTCCTTGTCCTGCGTCTTGGGGCGCTTGAGGCCCATGTCCAGGGCGACGCCGCTGGCGAACTGCTTCTTCTCCATCCAGCTGGGGCCGTCCGGGTTCCAGCGGACGATGGAGACCTCGGCGCCCTTGTTCTCGCCGAGCTCCTCGCCGGCCTTCTTGGCCTTGGCCTCGTAGTCGGCGATGACCTTGTTGGCCTTGTCCAGGCCGTTGACGGCGTTGGCGACACCCCGGAAGGACAGCTTCCAGTCGTCGGTCGGGGCCATGGTGACCAGGGTGGCCGGGGTGATCTCGCGGAGCTGCTTGAGGACATTCTGGTCCTGCATGTCACCGGCGAGGATCAGGTCGGGCTTGGCCGCGAGGACCTTGTCCATCACCGGCTGGAGCAGGTTGCCGACGACGTTGATGCCCTTGACCTTGTCCTCCAGGTAGGCCGGGGGCTTGTTCAGGCCCTGGCCGTTGGTGATGCCGACCGGCTTGATGCCGAGCGCCAGCACCGCGTCCAGGTCCTCCTGGGTGAGGGTGACGACGCGCTTGGGGTGGGTGGGCACCTTGACGGCCGTGCCGGTCGCGTCCTTGATCATGCGCGTCTCGCCGCCCGACGCCGCCGCCTCGTCCTTCGTCTTGTCCGAGCCCGAGTCCGAGTCGGAGCCACAGCCGGTGAGCAGCAGCGCGGCCGCACCCACAGCGGCGAGAGCCTGCGCCGCGCGGCGCGGGGCGGACTGGAGGAGGCGGTTGGGCGAGGTCATCAGATGCTCCGGACGTCGGGATGGGATACGAGAAGGGGGCGCCGTACGGGATCACTCCCGCCGGACAAGCTGGATATTAGGTTAGCCTTACCTTAAAGTCACCTCGCGGGGTGGGCCCCCTTCCGGACGCGGCCCGGCACAGCGAAGCGGCCCGCCGGGACGGCGGGCCGCGGAATCCGTTCGCTGCCGGGAGGCCTCCGCTATTCCTGACGGAGGAACAGCAGCCGGGCGAGCACCCCCGCCCGGCGCGACTCCGGCGGGATCACGTCCTCCGCGCCCGTGGACGCGTCCGGCCGTTCCTCGACGACGACGGGGGCGGGCTCCGGCTCGGGAGCGGGGTGGTGGGCGCGATAGGCCTCGGCGCGCACATAGGCGCCGAGAGCACGCGCGGAATCGATGCGCATGGCGTCACTCCTGGGTCTGAACTGCCGGCCTGCCGGGACGAGCCCGGGTGTCAGCGACGCCCCGCCCACTGCCCATCGCGCGTCGGCGGCGGGGGCGGGGCGTGGCCGTGCTCAGCAGCGCAGAACGGAATGCTGTGCGTGGCCCGCGGCGACGGTGTCGCCGGGCCGCGGCGGAACTCCGCCGCCGGGGAGCCCCCCGGTCCCCCCGGCGGACGACGCGAAGGCCGGCGGGCAGACGAGCCTGCCCGCCGGCCGCCCGACCCTCCCCGGACGTGGCACACGCTGCTCGGGCGCGCAGGCGACGCACTCGTCGGACGAGTCGTCGGACAGCGAGGCGGAGGCGAGGGTCTCCTCACGGACGGAGACGCGCTCCATCCCGGCGGACGCCGACCCGGTCAGCACCAGCAGCAGGGAGGCCAGCACGGCGACCGCAGCCCGCAGCACGGGCTGCGGTACCGCTGTGCGACCCCACATCGACATACACCAAGCGTAGATTCCAGGTCACCCCGGGTGCATTCCGTCGATCGGGTGAGATTGCGAAGTCGAGTGTGAAATTCCGGGATATCTCCGGTCGGACCATACGACTGAATGCCCGGACGCGGCCTGGCCGAAATCCCTCCCTTCCCCTCACGTCGTCTCAACTGCCGCTCAACTCACAGGACATCGCAGCGGTCCTGGGAAGTGTCCGCGTTCCCGTACGAGAGGCACAGAAGATGACCGCACGGTCCATACGCAGAGCACTGACCGGGTTCGTGGTGGCCGCGACGGCCGCCGGCGCCCTCACCGCCACGGCCCCGGCGGCCTCCGCCGCGCCCGGCCCGGAGCGCGGCCACCGCGCGACCCAGGACCTGATGGACGCCGGAGTCAAGGCGGGCGTACCCGGCGTCCTCGGACAGGCCCGGGAGAGACTTCAGGACAAGACCCTCACCTGGAACGGGTCCTCGGGCGTCGCCGACCTCGACACCCACCGGCCCCGGCTCCCCGAGGACCGGTTCCGCGTCGGCAGCATCAGCAAGGTCTTCGCCTCGGTCGTCCTCCTCCAGCTGGAGGCCGAGGGCAGGCTGAGCCTCGACGACACCGTGGAGAGCAGGCTGCCGGGCGTCCTGCGCGGCAACGGCGGCCACGACGGCCGCAACGTCACCATCCGTCAGCTGCTCAACCACAGCAGCGGGATCTACAACTACACCGAGGACCCCGGCTTCAAGGAGTACATCTCCACGGAGTTCATGGAGCGCCGCTTCGAGACACGCACCCCGCGCGAACTCGTGGACGTGGCCCTGCGGCACGACCCCTACTTCGCGCCGGGCAAGGGCTTCCACTACTCCAACACCAACTACATCGTCGCCGGGATGATCGTCGAGAAGGTCACCGGGCGCTCCTACGCCACCGAGATCACCCAGCGCGTCATCCACCGCGCCGGTCTGCGCTCCACCACGTACCCCGGCACCTCCTCCGCGATGCCCAACCCGCACGGACGCGCCTACAGCAAGCTCCTCAAAGAGGAGCCTGACGCGAAGGTCCACGACGTCACCGAGCTCAACCCCTCCTGGGGCGGGTCGGCCGGCGCGATCATCTCCACCACCGGCGACCTCAACCGCCTCTACAGCGCGCTGCTGGGCGGCAAGCTCCTGCCCGGGAAGCAGCAGCGCGAACTGCTCACCGCCATTCCCATGAGCGAGGGCGCGCCGGGCGGCTACGGGCTCGGCGTCATGCGGGCCACCCTGTCCTGCGGGGTGACCGTCTGGACCCACAGCGGCGGCATCCACGGCTCCACCTCCCTGGTCGTCTCCGACGAGAAGGGCACCCATACCGCCGCGTTCAACTACAACGGCGACTGGCACGCCGACCTGCCCGGCCTGATCCAGGCCGAGTACTGCGGCCCGGCCAAGCCCACCGGTGCCGCGCGCGACACCTTGAACAAGCTCACCTCGCTGCGCTGACGCGTGCTCCGGATCTCCGGCGCGGGCCGGGGCCGGTGAGGTGTAATACGAGCGGACCGTGCCCGGTTCCCCGGGCGCGGTCCGCCTTCTCGATTTTCCCGACAGGCTTTTCTCGACAGGTTTTTATCGACGGAAGGAGCGGCCGTGGAACGACCCGACCGGGAGCGGGAGGAGTCGGCGGCCCGGCAGGCGGCCGCGCAGCTCACCGCGCAGGGCGTCCACGGCGTCGCCCTCGCCTGGGTGGACAACGCGGGCATCTCCCGCGTCAAGACCGTCCCCACGAACCGGCTCGCGCACGCCGCCCGCTGGGGCGTGGGCATGTCGCCCTGCTTCGACGTGTTCCTCGTCGACGACTCCAGCGTCACCAGCCCGCACATCGGCGGCCCCGACGGGGACCTGCGGCTCTTCCCCGACCTGGACCGGCTGACCATGCTGGCCGCCCGGCCCGGCTGGGCCTGGGCGCCCGCCGACCGCTACGAGCAGCACGGCGGGCCGTACGCCGCCTGCCAGCGGCTGTTCGCGCGCCGGGCGACCGAGGCGGCGGCCGCCCGGGGGCTGCGGCTGCGCATGGGATTCGAGACCGAGTGGGTCGTGGCGCGGGCGGGCGCGGAGGGCCCCGGGCCGGCCTACGCCTGTTCCGGCCCGGCCTACGGGATGGCGCGGGTGACCGAACTGTCCGGCTATCTCGGCGACATCCTCGACGCCCTGGCCGCCCAGCGCGTCGACGTCCTCCAGATCCACCCCGAATACTCGCCGGGACAGTTCGAGGTGTCGGTCGCCGCGACGGACCCCGTGGGCGCTGCCGATCTCGCCATGCTCGTCCGGGAGACGATCCGGGCCGTGTCCCTGACCCATGGCCTCGACGCCTTCTTCGGGCCCGTCGTCGAGCCGGACGGGGTGGGCAACGGTGCCCATCTGCACCTCAGCCTCTGGGAGGACGACCGCTCCCTCTGCTCGGGCGGGGACGGCCCGTACGGCATGACGCGGGAGTGCGAGGCGTTCCTCGCCGGGATCCTCGCGGAGCTCCCCGCGCTGCTGGCCCTGGGCGCGCCGTCGCCCGCGAGCTATCTGCGGCTCGCGCCCTCGCGGTGGGCGGGCGCGTTCCAGTGCTGGGGCCTGGAGAACCGGGAGGCCGCGCTGCGCTTCATCGCCGGTTCCCCGGACGCCCCCGGGGCGGCCAACGCCGAGGTCAAGTGCTTCGACCCGGCGGCCAACCCCTATCTGGCCGTCGGCGCGGTCATCACCGCCGGGCTGGCCGGCCTGGACGCCGGGCTCGCCCTGCCCCCGCCGGTGAACGGCGATCCGGCGGCCACGGGCGTCGCGCCGCGCCTGCCGGCCTCGCTGGGCGAGGCGGTGGAGCACTTCGAGCGCTCGGGGCTGCTGCGCGACGCGCTGGGCGACGTGCTGTTCGAGGCCGTCGTGGCCGTTCGCAAGGGAGAGGTGAAGCTGTTCGACGGCGTCCCGCCGGAGGAGATCGCGGCGGCCACCCGGGGACGGTACTGAGATGTCCGGTCTGCGGTTGCCCCCGCTGGTGGACCAGCACTGCCACGGCGTGGCGCGCGGCGACCTCACGGACGCCGCCTTCGAGGCATGGCTCACCGAGTCGGACGCGGCCGCCGCGCCCGGCACCGGTTTCTTCGACTCCCAGCTCGGCTTCGCGGTGCGCCGCTGGTGCCCTCCCCTGCTGGACCTGGAGCCGCACGCCCCGCCCCGCCGCTATCTCGACCGCCGCCGCGAGCTGGGCGCGGCCGAGGTCACCCGGCGGCTGCTGGGCGCGACCGGTATCGGCGCCTATGTGGTGGACACCGGGATACCGGGCGACCTGACGACACCTCGGGAGCTGGCGGCGGCCGGTGGGGACGTCCCGTGTCATGAGGTCGTCCGCCTGGAGTCGCTGGCGGAGGGGCTCGCCGACCGCGCCGACGGCACGGCCGCCTTCCTGGACGCCCTGGACCGGTCGGTGGCGGATGCGGCCCGTACGGTCGTGGGCTTCAAGTCGCTGGCCGCGTACCGGCACGGGCTGGACCTCCCTCCCGAGCGGCCCCGGCCGGCCGAGGTGCGCACGGCCGCGGACCGGTGGCTGGTCACCCGTGCCCCCGGCGAACGGCTGACCGATCCCGTGCTGCTGCGCCATCTGCTGTGGTCGGCCGCCGGCACCGGGCTGCCGCTCCAGATCCACACCGGCTTCGGCGATCCCGACCTGCGGCTGCACCGCAGCGACCCGCTGTTGCTCACCGACTTCATCCGGGCCGTGCGCCCCACCGGCTGCACCGTGGTCCTGCTGCACTGCTATCCGTACCACCGCGGCGCCGCCTATCTCGCGGCCGTCTTCCCGCACGTCTACGCCGACGTGGGGCTGACCCTCTCGCACGCCGGCGCGCGGGCCGAGGCCGTGCTGGCGGAGATGCTGGAGCTGACGCCGTTCGGCAAGCTGCTGTTCTCGACCGACGCCTATGGGCTCGCGGAGCTCTATGTCGTGGGCGCGGAGCTCTTCCGGCGGGCGCTCGTCCGGCTGGTGACGGGATGGGTGCGGGAGGGCGCCTGGCCAGCCGCGGACGCGGAGCGGGTCGCGGCCCTGGTCGCGGCGGACAACGCCCGGCGCGTGTACGGCCTGGCTGGGTGAAAGTGCCCCGAAGGGACGCGGGGCAGTGTCGATATGCGGCTAACGCCGCGTGGGCGCGACCAGCCACGACGCACCCGCGGATGGATTGCCGGACTTCCGGCGGAGCGCTTAGGCGCGGAGGTCACCGGGAACGAGACGGACCACCCCGTATGTCTGTACGACACACCCGGCCGCCGGCGCGCCGCGGCGTATGTACCGTCCGGTGTCCACCCGCCGGAGTCGTTCCGACGCGTGGTCCTCCTGCGGTAGACGGGCGTCGGTCCACGGCCGCATCGGGTTCCCGCCATGCGGAGAGGACAATTTCGCTACTCTGGGCGGTCGAGCCGCCGACGCGGGGAGGACCCATGACCACCGGACCGTGGAGCATCGAGCGCATCCGCGACGCTCTCGGCAGCCCCGACCTCTCCCGACGCTTCGTCGCCGAGATCGGCCGGGCCCCGGCGCACGAGATGCTGACCGTCTTCGCGAAGTGGCAGGGCATCGCCGAGCGCACGCTCGCCGCCGTCGAGCGTGGCCGACAGGCGGCGGCCGCCGAGGCGGCGGGCGGCGAGGTCCCGGGCGAGTGGATCGACATCACCCAGAAGGTCCAGGAGGACGCCGCCCTCGTTCGCGCCCACGGGACCCCCTGCGGCTGAGAACCTGGAGCGGTGTACGCGCTCAAGTACGACGCCACGATAGCCGCCGTCTGGGACTCCCTCCCGCCGTCGGTGAGCGCACGGCTCAGCGACGTCCTCGCCACGGCCTGCACGGACCCGTTCACGGTGACCGTCCCGTACGGCGAGGACGACGGGATCATGCGGATGCTCGTGCTGGACGAGGTCCTCGTCGTCATCTACCTGGGGCACCAGACGAAGACCCTGCACATCTATCAGATCGACTATCTCGGCTGACCCGGTCGGGCCAGGCCGGCCAGCACCCCGGCGGCCCGGTCGAGTTCGTCCTCGGTGTTGTAGTAGTGCGGGGAGAGCCGTACCAGCGGGTGGACGTCCCGGCCCTCGGTCCGCGCCTGGTCGGGCGAGGTCAGGCTCACATTGATCCCGTGCCGGGTCAGCGTGTCCTTGACCTCGTCCGAGGGCACGCCGTCCACCCGGGCGGTGACGATGGCGCACCGCTCGCGGCCCTGGTCGTACGTGGTGACGCCCGGCAGCGCGTCGAGCCGCTCCCGCAGCGCCGCGCCCAGGGCGAGGGTCCGTTCGCCGGTCACGGCCGGGCCGAGCTCCAGGGCCTGGCGGACCGCGCTGCCCAGGCCGAGGACGGCGGCGTAGTTCATCTCGAACGTCGTGAACCGCCGTATCCCCTCCCGCCAGGTGAAGCCGCCCTTGTCGTCCCAGGCGGCCGCGGTGGACTCGGTGACGTGGGGTTCGAGGTGCTCCAGCGTCTCGGGGCGCACCCACAGGAATCCGGTGCCGCGCGGTCCGCGCAGGAATTTACGGCCGGTCGCGACGAGCATGTCGCAGCCGATCCCGCGGACGTCGACGGGGAACTGGCCGACCGACTGGGTGGCGTCCAGCAGGAACGGCACCCCGGCCCGGCGGGTGATCCGGCCGACGTCCGCGACCGGGTTGACCAGGCCGCCGCCGGTGGGGACGTGGGTGACGCCGACCAGCCGGACGCGCTCGTCGATGAGCTTCTCCAGGGCGGCGGTGTCCAGTTGCCCGTGCTCGTCGTCCGGGACCACCACGACCTCGGCGCCGGTGCGCCGGGCGATCTGGAGATAGGCCAGCATGTTGCTGCCGTACTCGGCGTGCCCGGTCAGGATCCGGTCGCCGGGGCGGAAGGAGAGCGCGTAGAACGCGGCATGCCAGGCGTGGGTCGCACTGTCGAACAGTGCCACCTCCCCGGCGCGTCCGCCGATGAGTTCGGCGACGGCGGCGGGGACGGCCTCGATGGCGTCGAGCCGCTCGGTCGCGGCCTCGTAGCCGCCGATGCGGGCCTCCAGTTCGAGGTGGGCGGTCACGGTCTCCAGGGTCCGGCGGGAGAGCAGGCCTGCGCCGGCGTTGTTCAGATGGGCCCGGTGGGCGCAGCCGGGGGTGCCGGCGCGCAGTGCGGTGATGTCCATGACGCGTGGTCCTCCTGAGGGAGAGGGTTCGTCCGACCCTCGACTTCGGCTCCACTTTTCCCTGGGGGTGGCACTGGTACCACCCCCGGAACGGATAGCAGCGGGATCGATCATGTACCTGGCGAGCGCGAATATCGATGGTGTCACCGCAATCGCGCAGGAGGATCCGATGTCCGCAACCGCTACGTCCCGTCGTCGTAAGGCGTCCGCTGTCTCGGCCGCCGTGGTGGCGGCCCTCGCCGTCTCCGTCCTTCCGGCGGCCGCCGCCCAGGCCCACCCCCACCCGGCCGTCACGGCCGCGCAGTCCATACCGTCCCGCTACGCCGACCAGAAGCTCGACTGGCAGCCGTGCCAGGGGGACCCGTCCCTGGAGTGCGCGACGATGACCGTCCCGCGCGACTGGCACCACCCGGACGCGGGCCCGGACCTCACCATCGCGGTCTCCCGGCACAAGACGAGCGACCCGGCCAAGCGGCGCGGGGTGCTGATGATGGCGGCGGGCGGCCCGGGCGGCAAGGGACTGCTGAGGCCCGGGAGCTTCGCCAAGGCATCGCCCTCGGTGGCCGCCGTGTACGACGTGGTGAGCTTCGACCAGCGCGGCGTCGGACGCAGCACCCACGCGGTGTGCCAGAGCGACGCGGAGTTCCCCGCCCTCATGGCCGGCGACTCCCGGGACCGCTCCCCCGCCGCGATCCAGGGCGTACTGGAGCGCTCGCGCAAGTTCGTGAACGACTGCCAGGAGCGCAGCGGCGGCCTGCTGCCCTACCTGACCACCGAGCAGACGGTCCGTGACATGGACCTCTACCGCACGCTGCTCGGGGCGCCGAAGATCTCGTACTACGGGGCCTCGTACGCCACGACGGTCGGCGCCTACTACGCCACCCTCTTCCCCCAGCGCGTCGAGCGCGCCGTACTCGACAGCAACATCGGCTTCGACAGCACGATGGAGCAGTGGATGACGGGTCAGCCGAAAAGCTTCCAGCGCCGCTTCGAGCAGGACTTCCTGCCGTGGCTGGCCAAGTACGACAGCGTCTACCACTACGGGCGCACGGTCGCCGAGGCCAAGGCGAACTGGGAGCGCCGGCGCGCGGCCCTCCACGACCACCCGCTGGACCTCGGCTCGGCGGTCCTCGACCCCAACCTGTTCGACGCCGGCACCAGCTCGGCGATCTACAAGGCGACCCAGGGCTTCCCCACGCTGGCGGGCGCGCTCGCGGCGCTCGACCACTGGGACACCGCGACGCAGCAGGAGAAGGGGCTCGTCGGGCAGCTCTTCGGCCACTACCCCGACCCGGGTTTCTTCGCCGAGTACTTCTCGGTCACCTGCAACGACACCCCGTGGAGTCGTGACATCGACAAGTGGGTCGCGCGGAGCGGCAAGGACACCGTGAACCTGCCGCTGCTGGGCGCCCGTGAGCTCACGTTCGCCTCCGTGTGCGCGTACTGGCCGAAGTCGGGAGCGCCCGAGGTGAAGGTGACCGGCGCGGGGCTGCCGGCCACCCTGATGGTCAACTCCACCCACGACCCGGCCACGTACTACGAGGGCGCGCTCAGGGCTCACCGCGCGCTGCGCGGCTCGCGCCTGGTCACCGTCACCGGCGACGGCGACCACAGCCAGTACCAGAACGGCAACGCCTGCGTGGACGGCGTCGTCGACGCCTACCTCCTCGACGGCGTGGTGCCGAAGCGGGATCTGACGTGCCAGGCCAAGCCGCTCCCCGTCCCCGCCGGGGCGGCCGGATAGCGCCGTGCCGTATCCGGTGCGGGGGGCCTGTCGTTGAGTCGGCAGGGCGGCGGCAGGAAGGCCGGGAGATGCGCATCCAGATCATCACAGCGGGCACGATGGGCTCGGTCGCCCCCTACACCGGTCTCGGTCACCGGCTGTTCGCCGAGGGCCATGACGTGGAGATCGTCACCCACGCGAAGTTCTCGGACGTGGTGGCCTGCTGCGGGCTGCGGATGCGCGCGCTGGCGGCGGACCCGTTCGAGGAGCTGCTGGACGCGCACGCCCGGCTGCGGGGCGGTCTCCGGGCGCCGCTGGCGGGCCTGCGGTTCGTCCGGGCCACCGAGCGGGCCGCGGTCTCCCTCGTCGACGGGATCCTCGCCGGTGTCGACCTCAAGGCCGACCTGGTCCTGCTGTCGGCCATCACGGCGCCCCTGGGCCGGGTGGTGGCGGACTACCACGCCCTGCCGAGCATGGGCGTCTTCCTCCAGCCCGACACCCCCACCTCCGCGTTCTCCCCGTGCACGACGGCCTGGCGGCCCCCGGGGCACGCCAACCGGCTGCGCGGCCATGTGGCGAACGCGCTGCTGGACGCGGTCTACGCCGGCGCCAACCGGGAGCTGCACGCCCGGCTCGGGCTGGCCCACCGGAGCACCCACCGGCTGCGCGTGGCCAGGGAGCGCGCCGGATGGCCGATCTGGCACGGCTTCAGCCCCTCGGTGGTGCCCCGCCCGGCCGACTGGCGGGGCGGGCTGGGCGTGGCGGGCTACTGGTGGCCGCACGAGTGCGCGGACTGGCAGCCCCCGGCGCTGGTCACGGACTTCCTCGCGGCCGGCCCGCCACCGGTGTTCGTGGGCTTCGGCAGCATGATGCCCGGCGACCCGGGGCGGCTGGCCGGGCTGACGGCCGAGGCGCTGCGCCGGGCGGGGCTGCGGGGGGTGGTGCAGTCCGGCTGGGCCGGGCTGTCCGTGCTGAACGACGACGTCATCACCGTCGGCCCGATCCCGCACGGCTGGCTGATGCCGCGCATGGCGGCCGTGGTGCACCACGCGGGCGCCGGGACGACGGCGGCCGGGCTGCGCGCCGGGGTGCCGGCGGTGCCGGTGCCGGTCCTCACCGACCAGCCGTGGTGGGCCGAGCGGCTGACGCGGCTGGGCGTGAGCCCGGGGGTGCTGCCGTTCGCCCGGCTGACCGCCGACCGGCTGGCCGCCGCCCTGCGCCGGGCCACGGGCGAGCCCCGCTTCGCCCGGCGCGCCACCGAACTGGCGGCCAGGCTGGGGCTGGAGGACGGGGCGGGGGCCGTGGCCCGCGCGGTCGCGGAGCGCGGCCGGTGAGCGGCCGGCTCCCTCGGGGGGACAACGCGCGCCGGCCGCCGGGCCGGGCCGCCTTCGGACGAGGAGACCTGTGACACCGCATCCCCACCCCACCGGCCTCGCCCTCGGCGCGCCGGCCGCCGGGCACCTGTCCGGCAGCGCCATGCCGCCGCTGGACGCCTGGATGCACCGGGACCAGAACAGCGGGACGATCTGCCTGACCTGGTGCCTCGTCGCCTGGTTCCGGGGCTCGCCGCCGTCCCTCACGGACCTGCGCGACCGGGTCCGGCGCCGGTGGGGGCGCTACGAGCGGCTGCGCCTGACGCCCGCTACGCCGGGCGACGCGCCGGACGCGTGGCCGTGGTGGACACCGGGGCCGGACTTCTCCTGCGAGCACCACGTCGTGGCGTCCTCCGCGCCGGACGGGCCGGAGGTCCGGGCCGCCCAGCTGCTCGCCCAGCCCCTCGGCCCGGCCCGGCCTCCGTGGCAGCTCCATCTGCTGCCGACGGACGAGGGGTTCGCCCTGCTGCTGCGCACTCACCACGCCCTGCTGGACGGGATGTCCGCCATCACACTGCTGCGCGCCCTGCTCGACGCGCCGACGACCGTGCCCGGCCCCCGCGCCCGGCCCGCGGCCGGCCGGGCGGAGGCGGCCGGCCCGCCCCGCTTCGCACTGACCCGCGCCCTGGCGGACGTACTGCCCCGGGCCCGGCCGCTGCCGTTCCACGGGCCGGTGGACTCCCGGCGGGCGGTGGGCTGGAGCCGGGTGCCGATGGCCGAGCTGAGCACCGCCCGGGACGCCCTGCGCTCGGGGCGTGCCTCCGCCAACGCGGTCTTCCTCGCCGCGACGGCCGGCGCGCTGCGCGCGGCGGGGGCCACCGGGCGACTGCCCCGGCTGCCGGGGGTCTGCGCCATGGTCCCCGTGGACGTCCGGGACGGCGACGGCCCGGAGGTCCTGGGCAACCACTACGCCACGGTCCGTGTCCCGCTCCCGGCCCACGACGACCCCCTGCGGCGGCTGGCGGCCGTCGACCGCTTCACCCGGCGGGCGGAGCTCAAACGACGGGCACGGGCCCAGGCGCTCCTGGTGTCGTCGCGGCCCCGGAGGTACGGGTTGCTGGGCGACGCCCTCGGTCGTTACGCGAACTCGCCCCTGTACTCCTCGTTGCTGTGCAGCAGCGTGGCGACCCACGCGAGCGGTCTGCGCTTCGGCGCGGCCCCGCTCGTCGGCGTCGGCGGGCTGCCGCCGCTGGGCCCGGAGCGCGCGCTGGCGGTGACCATGTTCCTCCACGACACACAGGCGGTGGTGGCCGTGGTCACCGATCACGGCCACCAGCGGTTGGCGGCGCGGCTGCCGACCCTGATCCGCGAGGAGATCCACGCGATGCGGCCATGAGCGGGCCCGGGCACGACCGGCCCGTCCGTTACCGCGTGCTGTACGGCATATGGGCAGTAACGTCCCCCCATTGGCCGTCGTTCCTCTGATGAAGGCCCCCCACGAACGGAGACCGGCCGTGCCGACGCGTACCGCCCTCTTGGAAGAGGTCATCCCGCTCACCCTCGACGGTTACGCGTACAGCGGCCGGGTCGTCCACCGGCCGGACGCCAGAATCGCACCCATGGTCTTCGTGGGCGGGGCGTTCCAGTACAAGAACGCCTGGGGGCGGCTGGAGCAGGGGTGCCTGGAGGCGGCCAGCGTCATCACGGTCGACCTGCCGGGCTGGGGCGAGGCGGACCGGCTGCCGGCCCGGTACGGCTTCGATTTCCTCGCCGAGGCCCTCGACCAGCTGCTGGCCAAGGTCGCCCCCTCCCCCGTCAACGTACTCGGTACGTCCTACGGCAGCGCCGTCGCCTACCAGTGGGCGCGCGAGCACCCGGAACGGGTCGAACGGCTGGCGCTCGTGGGCACCATGGCCCGGCTGACCGACACCCTGCGCGCCGATATGACGCACACCATCAGACTGGTCGAGCAGGACCGGCGCGCGGAGTTCGTGGACCGCGTCGTGGCGGGCATGATGTGCGCCTCGCCGCAGGTCACCATCTCCCGGCGCCCGACCGTCGCCCGGTGTCTGGCCCGTGCCCTGCGCGACATGTCCCCGGACGACCTAGGCAAGTACTGCGACAACTCCCGGCGACTGATGCTGCATTCGCCGCTGTCCGGCGGTGCGGGCCCGGTCCTGCGGGTCCCGGCCCTGGTCGTGACCGGCGAGCACGACCCGCTGAGCACGCCCGCGCTCGGCCGGGAAGCGGCGGGCCACTTCGCGGACGCGCGGTTCACCACGCTCCGGAACGCCGATCACCTCGTCCATCTCGAATGCCCGGCCGAACTGGTGGACCTCCTGGTCCGCTTCTTCTCCGGCGGCCCCCTGGACGGGCTGGACTACTGCCATCCGGTCGAGTACCTGCGGCACCCGGCGCGGGGCTCCGTCCCCGCGCCGCGCCCGCCCAAGGAGGACTGAACCCGCTGCCCGGGATCAGTCCTCGTGGGCACCCTTGGGCAGCTTCCGCAGCGTCATCCTGGTCGTCGCGCCGAACGCGTAGTCCAGCATTTTCGCGGCGTCCGGATAACGGCTCACGGCGTCGTTGAGAATGACGCCGACGACCGTGCGGCCCTTTTGCGTGGCGGCGAATACGAGGCAGGGCCCGGCCGCCTGTGTCGACCCGGTCTTCACACCGACGACGCCCCGGTAGGAACCGAGGAGTTTATTGGTGTTGTACCAGGTGTAGAGGCGATTCACATTCGTCGCCTTCTGCTGGGCGTTCAGCGACCGGACCACCGAGCCGAGCGTCGCGTCGCGCAGCGCGTGCCGGGCGAGCAGGGCGAGGTCGTGCGGGGTGCCGTAGTTCTCGCCGGTGCCGGAGATCCCGTCGAACGAGTCGTAATGGGTGTTACGCATTCCCAGTTCGCGGGCCTTGGCGTTCATGGCGGCGACGAAGGACCCGGTGCGCTCCTCCTCCGTGTCCCCACTGCCGAAGGTGTCGGCGAGGGCGTAGGCGGCGTCGCAGCCGGAGGGCAGCATCAGCGCGTAGAGCAGCTGGCGTACGGTCAGTTTGTCGCCGGTGCGCAGGTCGGCGGTGCTGGCGCCGGTCCGGGCCACGTAGTCGCGGTAGGACTGCTTGACGGGGATCTCCCGGCTCAGCTCGCCGGCGTGCTCGTCGAGGACGACCACGGCCGTCATGATCTTGGTGGTGCTGGCCATCTGCCGCCGGGTGTCGGCCTCCTTGCTCCACAGCGGGCGGCCCGTGCCGCCGTCGAGCAGATAGGCGCCCTTGGCGCCGATTCCCGCCGGTCCGCCCGCCGCTTCGGCGGTGGCCGACGGGAGGGCGAGCGCCACGGCCGCGACCGACGCGGTCAGCGCCGCTCCCCAGCGGCGCGGCCGTGCGTCGCGTCCCCCATATCGCTGCATAGAGTCTCCAGATTTCCTCACTGATCGGATCGGGGCGTGCGCATGGTCGCACCCGGTGCCGCGCGAGAGGAAATCCATTCACTCTTCAGTGAATACAGTCGGATGATCACCCGAGGGTCGAACGTATTTATTTATGGAAAGGGGGGAGTGCCCTTGGCCCGCGCCATGGACACTCCCCCTCTTCAGGGCCGGGAAAACCCGCTCGGATCGAGCCGCTCAGATAGCGCAGACGCCCTTCGCGTGGTCGACCGTCGCGGTCGCCTGCGAGTACGTCCACTCGGGGTCGAGCAGCTTGTTCTCCAGCTGCTTCGCCGCCTCCGGGTTCTCGACGATGTAGCCGAAGTCCTGGAGCCAGGACGGATAGAGGTTCTTCGAACCGATGTAGAAGGCGGAGCTGTCCACGGAGACCAGCTTGTGGTGGAGGGCGTAGGGGTGGCCCTCGGCCCACTTGGCGCTGTCCGAGCTGCGGAAGGTGGCCAGCTGGAGGTTGGCGCACATGGCGGCCTTCGCCTTCTGCTGATCACCCGTCACCAGGGCGAGGCGGCCGCGGAGCGTGTCGCTGATCTCGGCGAGGGACTTGATCTGCGAGTAGCCGCCGCTGCCGACCGCGCCGCGGTTGGCCGGGTCGCTGACGACGATGCGGACCTTCACACCGGCCGCGATCTTGGCGGCGAGCTGGTCGTAGAGCCGGATGTCGTAGCGGGCGATGGGCGGGCAGGTGGCGTTGAGGTCCTGCTGGGAGATGACGACGCTGCGCTCGGCGCTGGCCACCAGGGCGCGCAGGGCGCTCTCCTCGGGGTTGACCGTGTCGTAGTCACGGTCGGCGTTGGTCTTGTCCGGCAGGCCGATGACGCACTTGGTGTCGGGGGCGGTCGGCAGCCGGGGCCGGAACGCGGAGGACGGGTCGGAGTCCTTGATGCCGACGCCCAGGCCGCCGACCGCGATGACGGGGACGTTCCCGGTGCGCGGGGCGGAGGCCGGGTTGGCGTCCTTCTCCATCGTGGGCATGCAGTCGCCGCCCGACGAGGTGAACCAGACGCTGGCGACATTGCTCTTGTTGGCACACGTCCACGTCCACAGCGTGTCCAGGTAGCGGCCGGCGGAGGTGGCGGCGGGGCCGGTGAGGGCCATGTCCACGTCGGTCACCGGGTGTTCGGTGCCGACGTAGTCGCCCTGCCAGCTGTTGATGCCGCCGGCGATGGCCGACGCGCCGTCCACGACGAGCAGCTTGGAGTGGTTCCACGAGAAGCTGGTCTTGGAGGTGGTCATCGAGGCGACGTTCAGCGTGATGCTGTCGGCCGCCTTGCCGAGCCGGGCCTTGAGGTCGTCCCGGTACTTCGACGGCAGGACGTTGAGGTGGTAGACCGGCGCGGCCCCGACCAGCACCCGGACCTTCAGCTTGTTCCCGGAGGCGACGGCGGCCTTGAGGCCGGCGGCTATCGCGTCCTGGAACGCGCCGTCGGGGAAGGGCGCGAGGGTGGAGATGTCCACCGTGCGCTTCGCCTGGGAGATGTTCTCCGTCATCTTCGCCAGCAGCCGCTTGGTGCCGGGCCGGTCGGCGCACTTGTCGTCGCCCCAGCAGCCGGGGGTCTGGAGCAGCCAGCCCGCCGGGTCATCGGCGGAGGCGTCCAGCCTGTTGCCCTCGGTGCGCTGCCAGACGTCGCCCTCGAGGCCGGGCGAGACCTCGCGCAGCGCCTTCTCCACGGCGTCGAGGTGCGGGGTCGCGGAGGAGGCCGCGAAGGCGGGGGCCGCCGGCAGGGCGGCGAGGGCGACGGCCGAGACCGCCGCGCAGGAGGCAAGACGGTGTAAACGGCGGAGCCGGTGGCGAAGCATTGGTGCGTCCTTCAACAAGTAATGATTCCGTGAACGGAAGGTCAACGGATGATCAACGCGCAGAAACTATCAGCTCCTCGGACGCGTACATCTCACGTATGACATGCCCTTCGGCCACCAGCCCTCAGAGGTACACCGGACCGCCTCGCGGATGGATTCGCCCGGGCGTCCCTTGGCCATAGCTTCGTGATCACTGGTGGGGCCGGGCGACCGTGCCCGCCCCGCCCGTGGCGTCACGAAGAAAGGCAGACATGTACGGGAAGGCATTCGCGCCCGAGTACCGGGGCGCGCTCGGCGAGCTCTCGGTCAACTCCTCCCTCGAGGAGGTGCTGACCAAGGCGGTGGAGCAGCGACGGCGCGCCGAACTGGCCGGATCCGAGCTGGAATCGGCGCACGCGGGGCTGGCCGTCGCCGAGGCCAGCCGGCGGCTGGGCCGGGTGACCGAGGCCGAGGCGGCCTGGAAGGCGAGCTACCGGGCGGCGCGGGGGGCCGGCGACGAGGGCGCCATGGCGTGGGCGGTCTGGAGCGGCGGCACCCTGGCCCGGCAGCGCGGCGAACTGCGTCTCGCCCGGCGCCGGCTGGCCATGGCCGCCGGCCTCGCCGAGCGCGGCGGGGACATCGTGGCCCGCGGCTATTCGCTCGCCGGACTGGCCGAGACCGGCCGTATCCAGGGCGACTACCGGGCCGTCGCCGAGCTGCACGAGAAGCTGCTGGCGGAGGCCCGGAAGCGGGGCGAGGCCCGGCACACGGTGTGGGCGCTGGAGGGCATCGCGCAGATGCACCGCAACACCGGCGCGTACGACAAGGCCCTGGAGATGTTCGAGGAGGCGGCCCTGATAGCGGAGGGCGCCGACGAC
Organism: Streptomyces hesseae; assembly: GCF_031845785.1. Lineage (NCBI taxonomy): Bacteria > Bacillati > Actinomycetota > Actinomycetes > Kitasatosporales > Streptomycetaceae > Streptomyces > Streptomyces hesseae. The sequence goes on along the minus strand of NZ_JAVRFI010000011.1, from coordinate 174,717 downwards.
GCGCGGGGGCACTCCTGGGCGTTGCGCGGCATCGCCGACGTGCTGTCCCTGCGGGGCGAGACGGACCGGGCGCTGGCGCTGCTGTCCCGGGCGGAGACCGCCTGCCGGGAGATGAACCTGGTCAGCGCGCTGGCCTACAACCACAAGATGCGCGGCAACGTGCTCTTCCGGGCGGGGCGCCACGAGGAGGCACGGGACGTCTACGCCGGTGCCCTGGAGGAGTTCCGGGCCATGTCCGAGCCGCGGGGCGCGGCGCTGGCGACGCTCGGCCTGGTCAAGGCCCGGGCCCGGCTCGGGCGCGACCTGGCGGAGACGGCGGCCGACCTCGAGGAGCTGCGTGGCAGGCTGGGCGGGCTGGGGCTGCTGCACGCCCGGGACATGGTCGACAAGGCGTGCGCGGAGCTCGGGATCGTCCCCGGCCGGGCCGGATCGGAGGGCTGACGTGACGTCGGTCCACACGCCCCCGCCCCTGGTGTCCCCGCCCCCGGTATTGCCGGCGGGGGTGCTCGGCCGCTGCCGGGAGCTCGTCGACCCGGCCCTGCGGAAGGCGGTGGGCACCCTCCACCCGTGGCCGCGCCGGATGGCCTCGTTCGCGCTCGGCTGGTGCGAGGCGGACGGCACCCCGAGCGCGGGCGGCGGTGGCAAGGGCGTCCGTCAGGCGCTCGCGGTGCTGGGCGCCGAGGCCGTGGGCGCGGCCGGGGACGAGGGCGTCACGGCGGCGGTGGCGGTCGAGCTGGTGCACACCTTCTCGCTGATGCACGACGACGTCATGGACGGCGACGAACGGCGGCGCCACCGGGAGAGCGCCTGGCGGGCGTACGGCACCGGGCCCGCGGTGCTGGGCGGGGACGCGCTGTTCGCGCTCGCGGTCGAGACGCTCGCCCGGCACGGTGGCTCGCACACCGGGGCGGCGGTGGCGCGGCTGGCCGGGGCGCTGCGCGAGCTGGTGCGGGGGCAGGCCGACGACCTGCTGTTCGAGGCCCGGCCCTGGACGGGGCCGAGGGCCGTGCGCCCGGCGGAGTACGAGGCGATGGCGGCGGGCAAGACCGGCTCCCTGCTGGCCTGCGCCCTGACGCTGGGTCCGGTGCTGGCGGGCGCCCCGCCGCTGATGGTGGAGGCGCTCGGGGAGGCGGGCCGACAACTGGGCCCGGCCTTCCAGGCCGTGGACGACCTGCTGGGCATCTGGGGTGATCCGGGCATCACGGGCAAGCCGGTCCACAGCGATCTGACGCGGGGGAAGAAGACCCTTCCCGTACTGGCCGCGCTGGCGGCGGACGGCCCCGCCGCCCGCGAGCTCGCCGCGCTCCTCGCCCCGGGCGTCCCGCTGGACGCCGATGCCGCCGGTCGCGCGGCGGGGCTGGTCGAGGAGGCCGGGGGCCGGGACGCCGCGCTCGCGGAGGCCCGGCGCCGGGTGGCGGCGGCCCGGGAATGCCTGTACGGGGTGCCACTGGCACCCCGTACGGTGGACGAACTCGTCGCGCTCACCGGGTTCCTGGTGGACCGGCGGCTGTGACGGGGCGCGGGCCGCGTCCGCGGCCCGCGCTCAGGCGTTGCGCAGGACGACGACGCTGCTGGCGGCCTTGTCGTGGAGGCACTGGCGGTAGGGGCTGTCCCAGAGGCACCAGAGGACGTTCAGCAGGCCCAGGAACGGGACGAAGCCCATGAGGTAGCTGCTGAGCATGCGCCACAGCGCGCCGCCGTAGGAGAGGTTCTGGCCGTCGGAGAGCCGGGCGACGCGGATGCCGCAGATGCGCTTGCCGAAGGTGGAACCCGACTTCGAGAGCATCAGCGGCTCGTAGAGGAAGAACACCGCGATCATGCCGACGAGCATCACGAGGGTCGCGAGGGGGGCCGCGCCGGCGGCCGACCTGATCACGCCACTGATCACCAACGGGATGATCATGAGAATGACCACGAAGATGCCGTCGAGGATGCGCGCACCGAGGCGCGCGCCCTGGCCGGCGAGGGCCTGCGGCGGCGGGCCGCCCGCGCCCATCGGGGGCATCGGCGGCGGGTAGTAAGGAGATTGAGGCTGGCCGTAGCCGTAGGGGGGCTGCTGGCCGTACGGGGTCTGGCCGTACGGGTTCTGCCCGGCGGCCGGAGGCTGCTGATATTGACTCACACAACTGATCCAATAGGAGACGCCACCGATCATACAAATCGGTTTCGGGGGACCGCGGAGATCGATGACAAACGGTTATCCGGAGAACGGGCGCGGACCGAACGGACGCGGATCATCGAATCACCGGACATTGCCATGATTTTCGATTGCCGCCCATGACGGCCGTGGCACGGCTGTTACACAACAGCGGGAAAACCGGCGGACGCGGATCATACGATCAGTCCTTCTCTTCGCGGGCGTTCCCCGCGCTCCGTCGTTTCCGCACACACCCGCACCGTCACACCCCCACACCGCCGTCGAGGGGAGATCCGTCGTGTCAGGTCGAATAGCGCGTCGCCGGCTCCTCCGGGTCGCCGGGTGCGGCCTGGTCGCCGGAGCGGGCGCGGCTGGCGCGCTCCAGTGGTCGGCGCCGGGGGCGCAACAGAGCGCGGAGCGGGGGCGGTTCACCGCCGCGCGGCCCGCGAGCGAAGCCCCGGCGGAGGCGTTCGTCCACATCATGGCGCACGCCGACGACTCGCTGTATTTCATGAACCCCGAACTGGAGCAATGCCTGCGCGGCGGGGCTCCGGTGGTGACGGTCTGCATGACCGGCGGCGAATCCGACGGCCGCAACGCGCTGTACGCCGGCCCCGGCTACGCCGGACTGCCGGAGCGGCGGCCCGACTTCGCCCGCGCGAGGATCAACGGGCTCCGGGAGGCGACCGCTTACATGGTCACCGGCGACTGGCTCAGCCCCTGGCACGTCGAGCCGCTGACGCTTCTGCCGGGCTTCCGGGTCGAGTCGCAGACGCTCGCCGCCGCGCCCCGGGTCCAGCTGATCTTCATGGAGCTGGTCGAGGCCCGGGCCCTGCGGACGCCGCGCCGCGACAGCCTGCGGGGCCTGTGGCTGGGCGCGACGCGGGACCTCCCCACGCTCGTCCCCACCGCGAGCCCGGTCGGCCGCGTCTTCCGCTACACCCGGGAGCAGGTGATCGACTCGCTCGCCGCCGTACTGGAGCGCCACCGGCCCACGGTCGTCCGGACCCTCGACCCCACCCCCACCCGCCTGCCACGCCAGCCGCACTACTCCGGCGTCCCCTCCGTGCTCCAGGGCATCGCCACCTACGACCACCAGGACCACACGGCCTCCGCCCACTTCGCGCAGGCGGCCCTGGCCCGCTACTGGGGGCGGGGACCCGCCCGGCTCACGGCCGTGGACAGCTACCTCGGCTACGAGGTGGCCCTCCTGCCGAACAGCCTCGACGACGCCGCCACCGCCCACAAGACCACCGTCCTCGACGTCTACGGCTGGGTCGGGGGCCGGGACTGCGGCGATCCGGCCGGGTGCGGCGACCGCAAGGTCGGCGCGCGCTCGAAGGACTCCCGCTGGACGAACAACCTCCGCCATCGCGCCCCCGGCACACAGGCCTGGGTGCGACCGCTGCCGGACGGACGGCTCGCGGCGTTCGCGGTCCTCGGCGGACAGGCCCACTGCTGGACGGAGACGGGGGCGGGCAGCGGCGTCTGGTCCGGCCCGGTGCCCCTGGGGGGCTCCCTGCTGGAAGGCCAAGTGCAGGCGCTGCGGCACGCGGACGGCACGCTGGGGCTGTTCTCCGTGCGCACCGTGCTGCCCGCGCCCGGCGTCCCCCACCGGCGCGAGGTGGTGACGACGGCCCAGACCGGCACGGTGTCCGCCGGAGCCCCGGCCTTCGGCCCGTGGCTGTCCCTCGGCGCACCGGAGAAGGACCCCTCGGGGTCGCTGGAGACGGGCTATCCGGTCGCGGTGACCGGCCGGGACGGCAGGGTGTTCGTCTTCGTACGGAACCGGTCGGGCGGGGTGAGCTTCCGCTCCACCGACGGCGCCGGGGAGTGGGAGGCGTGGCGGTCCCTGCCCCCGGGCCCCGGGCGGCCCGTGGTCGTCCAGGACGGCCTGGACGCCGCCGTCGACGACGCGGGCCGCGTCCACGTCGTCGCGGCCGGCCCCCGGACCGTCCACCACTGGCGGTCCCGGGAGCAGGGCGGGCCGCCGGTCGCGGCCGGGCCCACCCTGCTCCCGGCCGCGACCGGCCCGTTGAGCCTGGCCGCGCTCCCCGGCGGGGGCATGCGCCTGGCCCTGCGCGAACCGGTCACCTCCCGAGTGGTCGTCGCCGACCTGCGGCCGGGCGGCGCCGGCTGGCGCGTCACCGCCCAGTGCGCGCCCATCGGCGGCTATGGCCGGGTGGCGCTGGCGCGTGAGGGCACGGCCACCGTGCTCGCCGCCCGCGACGCCGCCGGACTGGTACGGCTGTCCGCCGGCTCCGGCCGCCCGGGCCCCTGGCTCGGCGGGGGCGTCCCCCACCGGGGCACGGCCGCGCTCACCCGGGACTCCCGGGGGCGCACGGTCGCGGTCGTGCTGGGCATGGACGGACGCCTCGCCAGCGCCCGGGTCAGGGGCACGGGAAGCGACGCAGCCGCCGACTGGGTCACGCACGACGGCAGGGTCCTGGGCGAGCTACTGATGTCCTGAGCGCCCCCTAAGGGGCGCGAGGAACTGCGCGACAAGCCCCCACCGGCCCGCAGGTAACCAATCCCGCCCAGGCGGAGCCGCTCGTCACTTCGTCTTGATGTCCTGCTGGATGACGCGCTCGACGTTGCGCTCCGCGAGCGCGGTGATGGTCACGAAGGGATTGACGCCGATGGAACCCGGTATCAGCGAACCGTCCGTGACGTAGAGGTTCTTGGCACCGGCGACACGGCCGTAGAGGTCGGTGGCCTTGCCCAGGACGGCGCCGCCGAGGGGGTGGTAGCAGAAGTCGTCGGCGAAGGCCTTGAGCCGGGTGCCGAAGAGGTCGTAGCGGTAGATCGTCCCGTTGGCCTTGTTGACGCGGTCGAAGAGCGACTTGGCGGCGGCGACGCCAGGGGCGTTCTGGTCGCGGGTCCACCGCAGGTCCGCCCGGTCGGAGGCGGCGTCGTAGACGAAGGTGCCGCGCTCGGGGTTCTTGGTGATCGCCAGATAGAGGCTGACCCAGGTCTCCAGGCCGGCGGGCATCGGGGCGATCTCGGCGAAGACGGGGGCCGTGGGGTTGTTCCAGTCGTCGATGCCCAGGGCGGGGATGGACGACTGCTTGGCGCCGGTGGGGTTCCACATGTGGTTGGCGCGGGCCGTCATGATGTTGCCGTTGGGGCCCCAGCCCTTGCCGATCTCGGAGCTGAGGTCGGGCAGGGCGCCGGTCTCCCGGGCGCGCAGCAGCAGTTCCGTGGAGCCGAGGCTGCCGGCGCCGAGGAACAGATAGGTGCAGGAGATCTCCTTGACCGCCAGCGTCTTCCCGTAAGCGTCCGTCTCCTCGACGGTCAGGACGTAGGAGCCGTCCTTCTGCGTCCGCACGGACTTGACCTTATGGAGGGTCCGGATGGTGACCTTGCCGGTGCCGAGGGCGGTGGCCAGATAGGTCTTGTCCAGGCTCATCTTGCCGTGGTTGTTGCCGTAGATGACCTCACCGGCGAGCGCGGACTTCGGCGCCTCGCCGGTGGCCTCGCGTCGCATGTGGTCCCAGTCGTAGACGTTGGGCACGAAGGTGGTGCCCAGACCCGCCTTGCCGGCCTGATCCCGGGAGACGCGCGCGAACTTGTACCACTCGGTGTCCTCGAACCACTTCGTGTCGATGTGGTTGACGCGCAGGGTGGAGTTGGCGCGCGGGAAGTACCGGTCGTACATCTCGGCGGCGTCGACCTGCGGCAGCACCTCCTCGAAGTAAGAGCGCTTGGGCGTCACGGCCATACCGCCGTTGACCAGCGAGCCGCCGCCGACACCGCGGCCCACGTAGACGGACATCTGGTCGTAGTTGACCCGGTCCAGCACTCCGGCGTACGGGGTGATGTCACGGTTGACCACGTCGAGCCAGAGGAACGAGCCGAGCGGGGCCTCGGTGCGCTTCTTGAACCAGCTGGAGCGCTCGTCGGGCTTGAGCATGCCGGTGAACACCTTGCCGTCCGACCCCGGCTTGTCCCACTGCTGCCCCATCTCCAGCATCAGGGTCTCCACCCCGGCCTCACCGAGCCGGAGTGCCGCGACGGCGGCGCCGTAACCGGTACCGATCACCACGGCCGGCACATGCGTCCCACCGTCCCCGGCCGCGCGGCCGGCGGCCTGCGCCCGGGACGCCGTGGAGATCGTCGTGGCCCCGCTGAGGGCGGCGGCGCTCAAGGCCGCCATGCCGAGCAGACGGCGGCGCGACAGGTGCTGGTTGACTCCCACGTGGATCCTGACCTTTCGGAGGCTGGTGAAACCGCTGATGAATCCGGTGCACAGCCACTCTGCCCAACGTTCCGCTCAGGAAAGACCTAGAAGAATGACCAGACTTCAAAAGGATACTTGCACTTCTTCATCGAAAACGTTCACAAGTAGCACTCTCCTCCGAAGCCGATATGTGTGGGACATATGACTCCTGTACGCTCCCGGCCGTCACCGACTCATCGGAGCGCCCTGTGCAGTTACCACTGGACCCCGCCACCGCCCTCCGCCCGGGCCACGCCGCCGACGCCTCCTGGCCCACGGCCCTCGACGCCCCGCCCGCCGGGGCGCTCGACCTCTGGCTGCTGAGACTCCCCGGACCGTGGCTCGGCGCGACCGCCCTCGACGAGGCGCCGCTCGACGGCCAGGAGCGCGCACGGGCGGACGCGTTCGCCCATCCCTTCGACCGCGCGGGCTATGTGGCAGCGCATCTGACGCTGCGTCGGATCCTCGGGGCGTATCTGGACGCCGCCCCCGGCGCGGTGGACCTCGTCCGCGAGGCGTGCCCCTGCTGCGGCGGGCCGCACGGCAGGCCGGCCGCGCCCGGCGCACCCTTCTTCTCCCTGGCGCGGGGCGAGGGGCTGGTGCTGATCGGCGTCGCCTCCGCCCCCGTGGGCGTGGCCGCCGAACGACCCCCGGGCATCCACACGGTGGCCGAGGCCGCCCGCTCCCTCCACCCCGCCGAGCACCGCGAGGTCATGGCCGCGCCGGTGGTGCGCCGCCCCGCGGTCCACTCCCGGCTACGGGTCCGCAAGCGCGCCTACCTCAAGGGGCTGGGCGCGGGCCTGGGCCGCTCCCCCGCCCTCGACTACGTGGGCAACGGCGGCCCGGACACGCCCCCATGGCCCGCCGGCTGGACGATCGTCGACGTACCGGCCGGCACCGCCTCGGCGGCCGCGGCGGTGCGCGGCCGGCTCACGGTCCGCTACGACGTCAGGCGGCTGGACCCCGAGGATCTGGCCGCCTGAACGTCATCTCATGGTTTGTTGCTTCTCGTTACTTCTTGACCGTCCACTCCGCGGACTCCTTGGCGAAGCCGGAGTCCGGGGTGAAGCTGATGGCCTTGACCTTGGCGCTCTCGGGCATCGAGACCACCACATAGCCGAGGGCCTTCTGGCCGCCGCTGAGCTTGACCGTGGCGGGCATGTTGGCACCGGCGGTGGTGGAGCCGATGGAGTGGGTGTAGGCCTGGCCCTGCTCGTCCGTGACCTTCACGCCGTTGGCCGGGCTGTCGTCGTACACCTCGGTGCCGGTGTTGACGATCTCCAGCTGGGCGGCGACCCAGCGCTTGCCCGCCGAGGGCTTCATGAACTTGTTGTCGCTCTGGGCCGGGTCGGCGAAGTTCTTGAGCGTGACGGCGATCTGGGCACCGTTCTTGGCCTTGATGGTGACGGTGTTGCCGGTGACCTGGCTGCCGCCCTGACCGGCGGAACCCTTGTCGGCCCCGCCCTGGGCGGCGCCACCCTTGTCAGCGCCACCCTTGTCGGCGCCACCCTTGCCCGGGTCGGCGGTGGCGGCGCCCTGGCTCGCGCTGTTGTCGGGCTTGGCGTCGACACCGTCGCTGTTGCAGGCGGTGGCGGTGGCGGCGAGTGCGATCACGATCGCGGCGGTGGAGAGCTGACGACGCATGGTGTATCCCCCGTGGTGGTTCGGTTTTTGACGTGCACATTCTTACCCGCAGGTCAGAGCCGTTTTCGCCATCCAGGGGGCCTGTGGGCTTCCTGTGACATTCAGGTGATCAAACCGTGGCGGCGATACACGGCGACCGCGGACCAATCGGACCTACGGGATCGTCACCCCGGAGCGGACCCCGCCGATCCGGCCCCGGACCATGCCGGCCGGCGCGTCGAACTCCTCGACACAAAGTCGTCTCGCCATGACGACGAAGACACCGAGCAGCACGCAACCGCCGACGAGGGCCGCCGGAGCCGGGCCGCCTACCGGATCGGCATCCCCGAGATGGCTCGCGCGATCACCAGGCGCTGGATCTCGCTGGTGCCCTCGAAGACGGAGTAGATCGCGGCGTCCCGGTGCATGCGTTCCACCGGGTAGTCGCGGGTGTAGCCGTTGCCGCCGAGGATCTGCATGGCCTGGGCGGTGACCTGTTTGGCGGTCTCGCCCGCGAAGAGTTTGGACATCGAGCCCTCCGCCGCGGTGAAGGGGCGGCCGGCCGTGGCCATCCAGGAGGCACGCCACACCAGCAGGCGGGCCGCGTCGATACGGGTGCGCATGTCGGCGAGCTGGAAGGCGACGCCCTGGTTGTCGATGATCGGGCGGCCGAACTGGACGCGGGTGCGGGCATAGTCGAGCGCCACCTCGTAGGCGGCGCGGGCGATGCCGACGGCCTGGGCGCCGACGGCCGGGCGGGACGCCTCGAAGGTGGCCATCGCGGCGTTCCCGCCCCGCTCGCCGCCGTTCGCGCGCTCCCGGGCGCGGGCGAGGCGTTCGTCCAGCCGGTCCTTGCCGCCGAGGAGGCAGTGGCCGGGGACCCGGACGCCCTGGAGGACGACCTCGGCGGTGTGGGAGGCGCGGATGCCGTGCTTGCGGAACTTCTGGCCCTGCGTGAGGCCGGGGGTGCCGGGCGGGACGACGAAGGAGGCGTGGCCCCTGGACCCCAGCTCCGGGTCGACCACGGCGACGACGACATGGACGTCGGCGATGCCGCCGTTGGTGGCCCATGCCTTGACGCCGTCGATCACCCACTCGTCCTTGGCCTCGTCGTGGCGGGCGCGGGTGCGCATGGCCGAGACGTCCGAGCCCGCGTCGGGTTCGGAGGAGCAGAAGGCGGCGATCTTCACATCGTTCGCGTCGCCGTACATCTGCGGCACCCAGGTGCCGATCTGCTCGTCGGTGCCGTTGGTGAAGACGCTGACCGCCGCGAGCCCCGTGCCGGTGATCGCGAGGCCCAGGCCCGCGTCGCCCCAGAAGAGCTCCTCCATGGCCACCGGGATGCCGAGACCCGTCGGGTCGAAGAACTGGCGGGCGTAGAAGTCCAGCGAGTAGAGCCCGATCCTGGCGGCCTCCCGGACCACCGGCCAGGGGAATTCCTCACGTTCGTCCCACTCCGCGGCCGCTGGTCGCATCACGTCGGCGGCGAAGCCGTGGATCCAGTCCCGGACGGTCTCCTGCTCTTCGGTCAGCTCCGGCTCGAAGGCGGCCATGTCCCCTCCCGGCATGCGCTACTCGCGGTAACCGCAGTATGTTACCCGTCGGTAAAGCCTGTCAACGGACCGCCCATCGAATCCGCTGCGTGGAGCGGGTGTTACTTTGCGCAGGCATTTCGGATCACTGGGGCGGGGAGGCACGTCTGATGGAGACCAGTCAGCGGGAAGAGCAGCACAAGGCGGCGGAGCAGCGGCGGAGGGAGCTGCTGGAGGCCGCGGACCGGGTGGTGCTGCGGGACGGGCCGGGGGCGTCGATGAACGCCATCGCGGCGGAGGCGGGGATCACCAAGCCCATCCTCTACCGGCACTTCGGCGACAAGGGGGGCCTGTACCGGGCACTGGCCGTACGGCACACCGACGCCCTGCTCGCCGGGCTGCGGGCGGCGCTGGACGCGCCCACCAACCGGCGCGAGCGGGTGGAGACGACGCTGGACAGCTATCTGGCGGCCATAGAGGCGCGGCCCCAGGTCTATCGCTTCCTGATGCACCCGGCCGACGAGAGCCAGCCCTCCGACCAGGGCTTCGACGTCGGCCGGCACTCGGCGCCGCTGCTGCGGCGCATGGGCGAGGAGCTGGCGCAGGTCATAGTCGAGCGCGTGGACCTCGGCCCGGACGGGGAGGAGCTGGCGCGGACGTGGGGCCACGGCATCGTCGGCATGATGCACGCCGCCGGTGACTGGTGGCTGCGGGAGCGACCGTTCCCCCGCGAGCAGCTCGTCCGCCACCTCGCGGACCTGCTGTGGGGCCGCCTGGCCACGTCGGGCGACCGGGCGGACGGGCCGGGGTTCTAGCCCCTGCCGGGGCCTGTACGCGCGGGCCGGGGCCCGTACGGCCCGACCGCCCAGGCGGTCGGGTGGTCCGCGTCAGCCCGCCCGGCCGCCCATGGCCGGAGCCTCGGCCGCCGCCGCGGCCTCGGTCCCGGCCGTCGAGGCGACGGCCCCGGCCGGGGACAGCCCGGCCCGCCGGGCCGCCCGCAGGGCGCGGCGGCGACGCAGGCCCGTCAGATGGTCGAGGTACAGCCCGCCGTCGAGGTGGTCGCACTCGTGCTGGAGGCACCGCGCGAAGAAGCCGGTGCCCCGTACCGTGACCGGGGAGCCGTCCAGGCGGACGCCCTCGACGACGGCCTCGTCGAAGCGCGGGGTGCCCGCCTCGATCCCCGGAACGGACAGACAGCCCTCGGGGCCGCGGATCACGGGGCCGTCGGTGGCGACGAGCCGGGGGTTGACGACATGGCCCAGATGGCGGCGGTCCTCGTCGTCGGGGCAGTCGTAGACGAAGACGCGCAGCGGCACGCCTATCTGGTTGGCGGCGAGGCCGACGCCGCCCGCCTCGTACATGGTGGCGAACATGTCCTCGACGAGCCGGGCGAGGTCGTCGTCAAACGCCGTGACCTCCTCGCAGGGTGCCGCGAGACCCCGGTCTCCGAGCAGCCTCATGGGCCGCACACGTCCTGAACTGCCGGGAATGGTGCCTCGTCGCATGGGCTCCAGCGTACGTTCCCCGGGCCGCGGGTTCGGGCCCGCGGCCGGATCTCGATAGGCTGATCCCCGACCGGAGTCTCCTGGCCGGCCCTCGGCACTGGAGGGGCGTTCCACCGGCTGACCAGGATTTACGGCCCGGCGCCGAACAAGGAGGATCTAGGACGATGGCAGGCAACTCGGGGCCGCTGTCGCCGCGGGCCAAGCTCGCCGTGACGGCGGGCAAGGCGGCTGCGGCGGTGTCGCGCGCAGCGGGCCGCGGCAGTGGGTCGGTGATCGGCGGCAAGGTCGCGCTCAAGCTCGACCCCGACCTGCTGGCCCGGCTGGCAACCCACCTGGACGTGGTCCTGGTGTCGGCCACCAACGGCAAGACGACCACGACCCGGCTGATCGCCGAGGCACTGCGGGCCAGCGGTCCGGTGGTGTCCAACGCGTTGGGCGCGAACATGCCCGCGGGCATCACCTCCGCCCTGGCGGGCGGCTCGGACGCCCGCTACGGCGTGATCGAGGTGGACGAGAAGTACCTCGCGGGTGTCGCCCGCGACACCTCGCCCAAGGCCATAGCGCTGCTGAACCTCTCGCGCGACCAGCTGGACCGCGCCGCGGAGACCCGCATGCTGGCCGAGAAGTGGCGTGAGGGCCTGGCCGGCACCAAGGCCGTGGTGATCGCCAACGCGGACGACCCGCTGATCGTGTGGGCGGCGTCCTCGTCGCAGAACGTGGTGTGGGTCGCGGCCGGCCAGGAGTGGAAGGACGACGCCTGGTCGTGCCCCTCCTGCGGTGGTGTGATGCAGCGCCCGGGCGACGACTGGTTCTGCGGCGAGTGCGGCTTCCGGCGGCCGACGCCGAGCTGGGCGCTGTCGGGGGACTACGTCCTCGACCCGCACGGCTCCGCGTGGCCCATCCACCTCCAGCTGCCGGGCCGGGCCAACAAGGCCAACGCCACCACCTCGGCCGCCGTGGCCGCGACCTTCGGCGTGCCGCCGCAGGTGGCGCTGGAGCGGATGTACCAGGTGCAGGCGGTGGCCGGCCGGTACGACGTGGTGACCTACCTCGACCGTGAGGTGCGGCTGCTGCTGGCGAAGAACCCGGCCGGCTGGCTGGAGACGTTCTCGCTGATCGACGGCCCGCCGGCGCCGGTGATCCTGTCGGTGAACGCCCGTGGCGCGGACGGCACCGACACCTCGTGGCTGTGGGACGTCGACTACACCCGGCTCGCCGGGCACCCGATCATGGTCATCGGCGACCGCAAGCTGGACCTGGCCGTGCGCCTCGAGGTCGCGGGCGTGGACTTCCGGGTCTGCGAGACGTTCGACGAGGCGGTGCAGATGGCCCCGCCCGGCAAGGTCGAGGTCATCGCGAACTACACCGCCTTCCAGGACATCCGCCGCGTCGTCGGCAACTGACCCACGGCAGCACTCAAAGGATTGTGAGCATGAGCCAGAACAGTCTGCGTGTGGTGTGGGTCTACCCCGACCTGCTCAGCACCTACGGCGACCAGGGCAACGTCCTGGTCCTGGAGCGCCGCGCCCACCAGCGCCGCCTGGACGTCCAGCGCGTGGACGTCCGCTCCGACCAGCAGATCCCCACCTCCGGTGACATCTACCTGATCGGTGGCGGCGAGGACCGGCCGCAGCGGCTGGCCGCCGAGCGGCTGCGCCGCGACGGCGGTCTCAACCGGGCCGTCGCCAACGGCGCGATCGTCTTCTCGGTCTGCGCCGGCTACCAGATCCTGGGCCACGAGTTCGTCAACGACCTGGGCCGGCGCGAGCAGGGCCTGGGTCTGCTGGACGTCATCAGCACCCGGGGCGAGGGCGAGCGCTGCGTCGGCGACGTCCTCGGCGACATCGACCCCCAGCTGGGCCTGCCCCCGCTGACCGGCTTCGAGAACCACCAGGGCGTCACCCACCTGGGCCCGACGGCCCGCCCGTTCGCCCGGGTCCGTTTCGGCAAGGGCAACGGCACGGGCGACGGCACCGAGGGCGCGTTCAACGACACCGTCTTCGGTACGTACATGCACGGCCCGGTCATGGCCCGCAACCCGCATATCGCGGACATGCTGATCAAGCTGGCGCTGGACGTCAACGCCCTGCCCCCGGTCGACGACCGCTGGTACGAGGCGCTGCGCGCCGAGCGGATCGCCGCGGCGACACAGCCCGCATAGCGGACGGTCGTGATCCCCGCCGCCCCGACGGTTTAGGGTGGCGGGGATTCCCACCGGACGACGGGGTCCGGTCCTTAAGCGGCCCCGCGGGGCCCCGATCCAAAAGGTCCCCCTGTCATGCGCATCGGTGTGCTCACCTCCGGCGGCGACTGCCCCGGGCTCAACGCCGTCATCCGTTCCGTCGTCCACCGCGCCGTCGTCGACCACGGCGATACGGTCATCGGTTTCCACGACGGCTGGCGCGGTCTGCTGGAGGGCGACCAGCGGCCGCTGGACCTGGAGTCCGTGGCCGGCATCCTCGCCACCGGCGGCACCGTTCTCGGCTCCTCCCGGGTACGGCCCGAGGATCTGCGCGGCGGCGTGGAGCGCGCCCGCGAGCACATGGCCGCGCTCGGTCTGGACGCCGTCATCCCCATCGGCGGCGAGGGCACCCTCAAGGCGGCCCGGCTGCTGTCGGACGCGGGGCTGCCGATCGTCGGCGTGCCCAAGACCATCGACAACGACATCGCCTCGACCGACGTCACCTTCGGCTTCGACACGGCCGTCGGTGTGGCCACGGAGGCCCTGGACCGGCTGAAGACGACCGCCGAGTCCCATCAGCGGGTGCTGATCGTGGAGGTGATGGGCCGCCACACCGGCTGGATCGCCCTCCAGTCGGGCACGGCCGCCGGCGCCCACGCCATCGTGGTGCCGGAACGGCCCTTCGACATCGACGAGCTGACGGCGGTCGTCGGCAAGCGCTTCGAGGCGGGGAAACGATTCGCCATCGTGGTCGTCGCGGAGGGCGCCAAGCCGCGCCCCGGCTCGATGGACTTCGAGACCGGCGGTACGGACGTCTACGGGCACGAGCGCTTCGCCGGCGTCGCCCGGCAGCTGGCCGGGGAGCTGGAGCGCCGCCTGGACAAGGAGGCCCGGCCCGTCATCCTCGGCCATGTGCAGCGCGGCGGCACCCCCACCGCGTACGACCGGGTGCTCGCCACCCGCTTCGGCTGGCACGCGGTGGAGGCCGTGCACCGGGGCGCGTTCGGGATGATGACGGCGCTGCACGGCACGGACATCACTCTGGTGCCGCTGGCCGAGGCCACCGAACGGCTCAAGACGGTCCCGCCGGAGCGCTACGCCGAGGCCGAGAACGTGCTCTGATCCGGTCCCCGGGGCGCCCCCGGCCGTGGGTCCGCCCCGGGGCGCCTCTACTCTGGTCCCGGCGCATCGGTGCGAAATGGGAGAGACTGGATGGATCACGGCGGACACGGCATGCACGGCATGATGCACATGGACATGCCGCCGTTCACGCTGGGCCGGGGTCTGCAATTCAGCGGCGAGCCGTTCTTCATGATCGGCTGCCTGCTGGGGCTGGGCCTCTACGGCTGGGGCGTGGTGCGGCTGCGGAGACGCGGCGACGCCTGGCCGTGGGGCCGGGTGGTGGCGTTCACGCTGGGCGTGCTGAGCGTGGCGCTGGTGATGTGCACCAAGCTCAACGACTACGGCATGGTCATGTTTAGCGTGCACATGGTGCAGCACATGGTGATCAGCATGCTCTCCCCGATCCTGCTCCTCCTGGGCGCCCCGGTGACGCTGACGCTGCGGGCGCTGCCCGCGGCGGGGCGCGGTCGCAAGGGGCCGCGCGAGTGGCTGGTGGCCCTGCTGCACAGCCGCTACATGCGGATCATCACCCACCCGGCGTTCACGATCCCGATGTTCATCGCGAGCCTGTACGCGCTGTACTTCACGCCGCTCTTCGACTTCCTCATGGAGACGAGGACCGGGCACATCGCGATGATGGTGCACTTCCTCGCGGTGGGCCTGGTGTTCTTCTGGCCGATCATGGGTGTGGACCCGGGCCCCCACCGGCCCGGCTATGTGATGCGGATGCTGGAGCTGTTCGCGGGCATGCCCTTCCACGCCTTCTTCGGCATCGCGCTGATGATGGCCTCGGAGCCGATGATCGGCACGTATATGCACCCGCCGGCCTCGCTGGGCATCGACGCGCTGGACGACCAGAAGGCGGGCGGCGGCATCGCCTGGGCGTTCAGCGAGATCCCGTCGGTCCTGGTGCTGCTGGCGCTGGTGTACCAGTGGTACCGCTCCGAGCAGCGGCAGGCCAAGCGGTCCGACCGCGCGGAGGAGCGCAGCGGCGACAAGGAGCTCCAGGCCTACAACGCCTATCTGGCCTCGCTCCACGCCAAGGGCCAGTAGGGCTGGGCCGGGCGGGCTCGGCCGGGCCGGGTCCCGGCGGCGGTATGGCGGTACGGACCGCGGTGGGGAGACGATGGTCTCCTGGCCGCGGTCCGCGCGTATGTACGGCTGTACGGCCGTACGGCGGGGCCGCCGTGGAGGAGGTGCGGGATGCCCGGATCGACGAAGGCCATGGCGGGGCTCACGGTCGCGGGGCTGGTCCTGGTGACGGCCTATTCGGTGACGATCGGCAGCGACGGCTGGCTGTGGTTCGCCTGGGTGGTGCTGGGCGTGGCGACGATAGGGGCGATGGCGACGCGCGGGGCCTGAGCGCCGCGCCCCGCGCGGGCGCTCAGAAGCGGGCGTTCAGAATTGGAAGACCGCTCCCGTGGCGGCCTCCAGGAGGCAGAGGTTGGGGTAGGTCCTCCGCCAGGCCACCGTGGTGCCGTGCCACGCCCCGTCGGCGGTGGCGACGACCGGGTCGTCCTCCCGGGTGCACACCCGGCCGGTGTCGCCGGGGAGGGCGTCGGGCCGGCCGCCAGCCCGTTCCAGGTCCGCGCACGCCTCGGCCGCGTGGGGGTGGTGGCCGCCCGCGCCGGGACAGACGAGCCGGAGGCCGCGGATCCAGGTGTTCCGCGCGCCGGAGATCGTGAGGAGGAGCTGCCCCGTCTCCTTGGTGCCGGGGGTGTCGGCGCTCGCCGGATCGGGGGGCAGCGCGAACAGCGCGGTGGCGGTAGCGGTGATTGTCGCCGCCGCTGCCGCGATGGTGCGTACGGACATGGGTGCCTCCCGGGCGCGGTCGTGCCGGTCAGGGCACCTCGTGGGGCCGCCGTACGGCAAGCGACCGCACCGGGCCCTCACCCGCGTGGGGGATTGCGGCCACCCGGGCGGCCGCCGGGCCGGAGCGGAAATTCCCTCGCCGCGGACGGCTGCCGTCCGTACGCTCCCCTCCGTACAAAAGGCTTCTGACAAGGGGGAACGTAGTGAGCACACGGCTGCGCGAGGTCGCGCGGGTGACGGAGTCGATCGTCGCCGACGGGGGCTATACGACACCGGGCGGCCGGTGGACGGACATCGCCGGGGCGGTCGAGCTCGCCCGGCGGGGGACGCGGCTGTACGGGCCGGAGCCGGTGGCGGTGCCGCCGGGGAAGCCGGTGGCGGCGACGGTCTTCGAGGTGACGGCCGAGGGCAGTCTGGGAGCGTCGCGCCGGCTGGCGGCGGACGGCAGGGTGGCAGCGGACGGCGGGGTCGCGGTGCTCAACTTCGCCTCCGCCCGCAACCCCGGCGGCGGCTACCTCAACGGCGCCCAGGCGCAGGAGGAGGCGCTGTGCCGGGGCTCGGCCCTGTACACCTGCCTGCGCGAGGCCCCGGAGTACTACGCCGCCCACCGCGCGGACCCCAGCCCCTTCTACAGCGACCGGGTCATCCACTCCCCCGGCGTCCCGGTCTTCCGCGACGACCGTGACGGGCTCCTGGAGACCCCGTACACGGTGGGCTTCCTGACCTCCCCGGCCCCCAACGCCGGGGTGATCGCCCAGCGCACCCCGGAGCTCACCGCCCGGGTCCCGGCGGCGCTGGCGGAGCGCGCGGGCCGGGTGCTGGAGGTGGCGGCCGCGCACGGCTACCGCCGGCTGGTCCTCGGGGCGTGGGGGTGCGGGGTCTTCCGCAACGACCCGGGGCAGGTCGCGGCGGCGTTCGCCGGGCATCTGACGGGCACGGGACGCTTCGCCGGCCGTTTCGAGCACGTCGTCTTCGCGATCCTCGACCGGCGGACGGACTCGCCGACCCGGGCGGCCTTCGCGTCGGTGTTCGCGGCGGAGGCTCGCTGAGGCGGAGGGGCGAGGCCCATCGGCCGGGTCAGGCCCGCTCCCCCATCATCTCGGCGACGAGGAAGGCCAGGTCGAGGGACTGGGCCCGGTCGAGCCGGGCGCCGCGGGCGGCCCCGTCGGCCCGGTCGCCGGTCAGCGCCACATGGATGCCTCCCGCGTGGGTGCCGCAGGTCCGGTGGACCTCGAAGAAGCCCCGGACCTCGTCGAGGAGGGCGTCGAAGTCGTGGACCGTGTGACCGCCGGACGTCCGGACGGTGTTGCCGTGCACGGGGTCGCAGACCCAGGCGGGCGTGGCGCCCTCCCCCGCCGCCTTGCGCACCAGCGCGGGCAGCCGGTCGCGGACGGCTCCGGCGCCCATCCGGGCGATGAAGGTGAGCCTGCCGGGGATACGGTCCGGGTCGAGCCGGTCGACGCAGGCGAGGACGGTGTCCGGGTCGGCGTCGGGGCCGAGCTCCACTGCTACGGGGTTGTGGATCCGGGAGAGGTACGCGAGGTGCTCGCCGTCCGCCTCCCGGCCGGGCAGGGCGGCCCACAGCAGATGGGCGCTGGTCGCGTAGGGCAGCCCGGTGCGGGCGTCGGTGCGGGTGAGCGCCTCCTCGTAGTCGAGCCGCCGCCCCTCGTGGCCCGCGAAGAAGTCGACGGTGTGGACCTCCTTGGGGTCGACCCCGCACGCGTGCATAAAGCGCAATGAGCGCTCGATCCCGTCGGCGAGCTCCGTGTAGCGCCGGCGGGCCGGGGAGTCGGTCACGAAACCGCGGTTCCACTCATGCACTTGATGGAGGTCGGCATGCCCTCCGATACCGAAGGCGCGTACGAGATTCGTCGTAGTCGCCGACGCGTCGTACATCCGGCGCAGCCGGTGGGAGCCGGGGTCGCCCGAGCCGGTGGGCCCGCCGAAGTCGACGCGGCCGAAGTCGACCCGGCCGACCTTGACCACCGGGACCGAGGCCGCGTAGGTGAGGACCACGGCCATCTGGAGGAGCGTGCGGAGGATCCCGCCGACGGAGTCGGCGGTCGTCCGGCCGAAACTCCGTGCGCTCTCGCCCCCTTGGAGCAGGAACGCCTCGCCCCGGGCGACGGCCGCGAGCCGGTCCCGCAGCCGGTCGCACTCCTCGGCGAAGACGAGCGGGGGCAGATCCTGGAGCGGCCCGCCCGTCACCGGCGGTCCGGCCTGCGGCAGTGGAGTCATGTCCCCGTCCCTGGGCGGGCCGGCCGCGCGCGGCGGCCGGCGGGATGTCCGGCCCAGGAATTCCAGCCCACCCGCCGGGCCCCGTCAAGGACGACCCACCCCTTTTCCGGTGCGAAGGGGTTTGTCCAGGAGTTCACGCGGTACGCGCAGTGGTGAGGTCCTTGAAGACGACCCAGAGGTCCTTATGACAGCCGAGTCCGAATCAGACAAGGCCGAATCAGGCAAGGCCGACGACGCGTCCGTCGACATCCCCGTGTCCCGCGTCCTGCGGGCGGCCCGCGACCAGCTCGCCGAGCTGGCGGGCCTGCGGGCCGAGGGGGTCTCCGGTTTCGAGCGGACCCCCGAGGGCTGGACGGTGGAGATCGAGGTGGAGGAGATCCCGCGCGTTCCCGAGACGATGAGCGTGATGGGGCTCTATGCGGTGACCCTCGGCCCCGAGGGCGACCTCACGGGTTTCCGCCGCGTACGGCGCTACGAACGAGGGAGGACCGACTCCTGACGGACGCCGGCCATGAGTCGGCGGTGAAAGGAAGTTCCCGACATGAGTGTTGTCCCGGCGCAGCGGTCCGGGGGTGCCGGTGGCACCAGCGGCCTGTACGACGTCCTTGAGCTCGTTCTCGACCGAGGTCTGGTCATCGACGCGTTCGTCCGGGTCTCCCTGGTCGGCATCGAGATCCTGAAGATCGACGTACGTGTCGTCGTCGCCAGCGTGGACACCTATCTGCGGTTCGCCGAGGCGTGCAACCGGCTCGACCTGGAGGCGGGGCCGCACCGGAGTGCCGGGCTGCCCGAGCTGGTGGGCGAGGTCACCGAGAGCGGGGCCCGTGGCAAGAGCAAGGGCGTGCTCTCCGGCGCCGCCCGGACGGTCACCGACGCCTTCCACCAGGCCCGCGGGGACGACGAGCCGAGCCGGGCCCGCCGGACCTCCTCGCGGAGCAAGAAGGAGGAGAGCGAGTGAGCACCTACGTCTATGGCATCACCGACGGTGAGCGCACGCGGCTCCCCGAAGGGCTCACGGGGATCGGCGAACCGCCGCGGCCGGTCCGCCTGGTGACGGATTCCGGGCTGGCGGCGGTGGTCAGCGACTGTCCGGAGGGCCTGCGGCCCAAGCGGCGCGATCTGCTGGCCCACCAGCAGGTGCTGTCCGAAGCGGGCCGGAAGTCCGCCGTCCTGCCCATGCGGTTCGGCAGCGTCTGCGACAGCGACGACGACGTGGTCCAGGTGCTGTCCCGGTACGCCGAGCGCTACCGGTCGACGCTGGAGCGGCTGTCCGGGCGTGTGGAGTACAACGTCAAGGCGGTGCACCATGAGGAGACGGTGCTCCATGTCGTCCTCGCCGAGAACGCCGAACTGCGGGCCCTCGCCGAGGCCAACCGGAGGGCGGGCGGCGGCACGTACGAGGACCGGCTGCGATTCGGGGAAATGGTCGCCGAGGCGGTCCGTTCCCGGGAGGCGTGGGACGCCGACCTGGTGCGCGACACCCTGGAGCCGCTGGCGGAGGGGTGCCGGACCGGCCCGGAGAGCGGCGGCTGGTTCCTCAGTCTCTCCTTCCTCGTCGCGGAGCCGGCCGCCGAGGTACTGCTGACCACCGTCGAACGGCTGTGCAGGGCCCACCCACAGCTCGACCTCAAGGTGACCGGTCCGCTGCCGCCCTACAGCTTCGTCGATTTCGTCGATTCGTGATGCTGGTCGGCTGGGTCCTCCGCAGTCTCCTGGCCGAGGCCGAGCGGCTGTACTACGACCCGGCCGTCGTCCAGGGCGAACTCCGCGCCCTCGGGGAGGAGCTGGAGGCCGGCCGGGTGGACGAGGCGGAGTTCGACCGGCTGGAGGACGCGCTGCTGGACCGGCTGGAGGAGGCGCGGCGGCGCTCACCGGTCAGGGAGGAGACCCAGGACCCATGAGTTTTCCGAGCCGGCTGCCCGACGCCCGTTCCCCATCGGAGGGTTCGGCCAATCTCGCCGACATCCTGGAGCGGGTGCTCGACAAGGGAGTGGTGATCGCGGGCGACATCCGCGTCGACCTGCTCGACATCGAACTGCTGACGATCAAACTGCGTCTGGTGGTCGCCTCGGTCGACAAGGCGAGGGAGATGGGCATCGACTGGTGGGAGCACGACCCCTCGCTCTCGTCCGGGAAGCGCACCCGGGAACTGCGGGAGGAGAACGACCGCTTGCGGGCGCGCCTCACCGCTCTGGAAGAGCGACCGCCCCGGGAAGAGGACAAGGAAGGAGGCGACCGGTGACCGATCGGGAACTGCTGTACGTCTACGCGGTCGCCAGGGACACCGGCCCGGCCCGGGACGATCCGCAGACCGTGACGACGGGCGTGGCCGGGGAACCGGTGCGCGAGATGTGCCACGCGGGGTTCACGGCCCTGGTGGGCCGGGTGCCCGCGGCGGAGTTCGAGGAGGGCGCGCTGCGCGAACGGCTGGAGGACCTGGCGTGGCTGGAGCGGGTGGCGCGTGGCCACCAGCGGGTGGTCGACGCCGCGGTCTCCCGGTTCTCCTGCGCGCTGCCGTTGCGGCTGGCGACCGTCTACCGCGACGAGGAGAGGCTGCGGCGGATGCTGACGGCCGGCCGGGTGTCCATCGGCTCCGCGCTGGAGCGGCTGGAGGGGCGCGTCGAGTGGGGCGTCACCGTGTACGCCGTGCCCGGCCCGGCGGCGCCACCGCCACCGCCGCCGTCGCGGGAGCCGTCGGGCGCCCCGTCCGGCCGTGACTACCTACGGCGGCGCGGGGCCGAACGGCGGGCCCGCGAGATGGGCACGCGGCGCGAGAACCATGCGGCGGATGTGGTGCACGAGACGCTCGCCGTCCTGGCCGAGGCGGTCCGCCTCCACCCGCCGCAGAACTCCCCGCTCTCCGGCCACCGGGGCCGCAACGTCCTCAACGCCGCCTACCTGGTGCCGCGGGCCCGCGCGGAGGAGTTCACGAGGGCGGTCGCCGACCTGACGGACCGGCCCCCCGGCGACGGCCTGTGGATCCGCCTGACGGGACCATGGGCCCCCTACTCCTTCGTCACCCACGAGCCCCGCTCCCCGGACGGACCATGACCGGCCAAGGGCTCCCGGCGGAACGGCTGTCCCTGGTGGACCTCCTCGACCGGCTGCTCGCGGGCGGCGCGGTGATCACCGGCGACATCACCCTGCGGATCGCCGACGTCGATCTCGTCCGGATCGATCTGCGGGCCCTGATCAGCTCCGTGAACGCACAGGTGCCCTCACCCTGGGAGGAGCCGTCGCCATGACCCGCCGCGTGGAACTGGACCAGGACACCGTCGAGCGCGACCTCATGCGGCTGGTCCTGACCATCCTCGAACTGCTCCGGGAGCTGATGGAACGTCAGGCACTACGTCGCGTCGAGCAGGGCGACCTGACGGAGGACCAGGAGGAGCGGATCGGCCTGACGCTGATGCTGCTCGCCGACCGCATGGACCGGCTGTGCCACCAGTACGACCTGGAGCCCGAGGACCTCGACCTGGACCTGGGCCCCCTCGGATCGCTCCTCGGCAGGCGGTGAGTCAGGTGAGTCATGGGGCACATAGCTCTTCCCCGGCCCCGCCGGACGGACCACGCGATTTCGATTTCACCCGCTCCCCGCCCGGACGCGGGTGCCCAGGGCCGAGGCCAGTTCCCGCACGCCGACAGTGCGCGGGTGCCGGTCGATCAGGTCGCCGGCAACTCGCCGGATGACGGGCCGGTCCCGTACCTCCGCCGGGGAAACGCGAAGGGCGTGGAGGAGAGCGTCAGCGGTTTGCTGAGGTTTGTCCCACTGCCACCAGGCGCGGGCAAGGTCGGTGTGCATGCGGGCGCGTCGTTCGGCCGTGGAGAACTGCGCAGGGTGCAGGCTACGGCCGGAGTGAAGGGCGGCGCCGGCATCGCCGATGGCCCAGTACACGCCGACCTCGTAAAGCGTGACCGCGGCCGGGCTGATCGAGAACACAGCACCCGCAGGCGAATGGTCAGGCAGGCGTGTGGCTGCGCGGCCAGCTTCCCGCATCAGCGTCAGGGCTTGGTCGCGGTCACCGGCGCGGGCAGCGGTGTACGCGGTGGTACAGAGCATCTGGGCGTACGCCATCGCCTGCGCCTGCGTGGCCAGACCCGTGCGCTCGACGGTGGCCAGGGCGCGGTCGACCAGGCGCTGGGCCGCATGCGGCTGGTCCTGGTGCCGAAGCACGATGCTCAGCTCTCGGGACGCCTCGGCTGTGGCGATGGCGCTGCCGGACAGGTCCGCGTAGGTCAGGGCCCGGTCCGCTGTCAGCCGGGATCGCTCGTAGCGACCGATTTTCGTCAGGACCCGGGAGACCAGGGAGTAGCACGAGGACAGGGTCGCGTAGGCCGACTGCGACCCGGTGCGGGCGGCAGCGTGGGCGTCTGCCAGCAGTGTCGGCAGCGTTTCCAGGAGCTGGGCGTGTCGGCCGGCGTCGAAGAGGACAGCCGCGGCCAGAACATCTGTCGGTAACCCCACCTCGCGCGCGGCGTGTCGAAGTAGGCCCAGGTCACCCGTGCCGTGGCGTTCGAGGCGGGAGATGGTGGAGGCCGAACAGCCCAGCCTCCGGCCGAGATCGGCCTGACGCCAACCGTGACGGGTCCGGCCGAGCCGGATAAGGGCGCCGGCCTGACGCCCTTCGATCAGGACGGCGGCCTCGGCCGTCCTCCACAGCGGATCGGTGCTCATCACACCCCCAGTGGGCGCGGGACCGGCGCGCCCACGGTACGCGTCGCCGCGGGGCTCGTCGAGGGCGTGTGCAGCATCTGCACACCGTGTGCGACCTGCGGCAATGGATCACCGGGAGCGGCGTGGGAGCGATGCACTGAGGGCGCGCCCCAGCCACGGGGTGAAGGCATCGAGCACCAAGGGAGGACAGCATGGCGACGGCAGTCGAGACTGGGCCGAAGGCTCGCGACCCCCGGGAGTACGTGAAGCCGGAGGTGTGGGAGCGAGAGATCCTGCTGCTGATGCGCGACTACCCCTTCGACGAGGTGTACGCCGACCGCCTGTTCCACGCGGCCGTGTCGTACCTGATCACCGCGATGGAGAAGTGGGGCCAGGCGCTGGAGATGTGCTGCGGCCGCACTGTGGACATCGCGGTTCACACCTTCATCCTGGACACCAGGAACTACCGGGAGTTCTGCGCCGAGCACTTCCAGGGCCGGTTCCTGGAGCACATCCCCGAGATCGGGTTCAAGTACGACGGCTCGGTGGAACGCACCGCGAAGATCATCCACGGCAATGGGTTCGAGGTGGACTGGAAGCTCTGGGAGGCCGACTACGCCAAGTGCGGCCCCTGTGCGCCGGGCACGAGCTGTCACTGAGTGAACCCCGGACGGTCAGGCCCGGGAGAGCCGCGAGCGCTCCCGGGCCGCTTCATGGGCCGAGCGGGCGACCTTCGGCAAACACGCCTCGGCGGCAGGGCGGCCCCGGTACGGTGACGGACTCACGTGGCCCGCCGTTCCCCGCGAGGAGCCCCATGCCCCGCCCGCCCCTTACCCCCGCCGAATACTGGGACCTCTACAAGCCCCACCGGGGCGAGGGCGCACAGCCGGCCCCCGAGCAGGGCCGGTTCGAGTGGACGCAGTTTCCCGGTCACGGCCCCGGCCCCGAACTCCTCGGCGCGCCGCGCACGGTTCTGGAACTCGGTCCCGGAGAAGGCACCGATGCCGTCTACCTGGCCCGCCACGGCGCCCAGGTCACGGGCGTCGACTTCTCCGCGTTCCAGACCGAGCGCGCCCGCCGCTGGTGGGCGGACGAACCCGGCGTCACCTTCGTCCACGCCGACGTGTGCGACTTCCTCGTCACCGAGGCCACCGAGTACGACGCGATCTACTCCATGTGGGGCGCGGTCTGGTTCACCGACCCCGAACAGCTCCTCCCACTGGTCGCAAAGCGCCTGGCGCCGGAAGGCATCTTCGTCTTCAGCCACGCCGAGCCGGGCCCCGACACGTACGGCCCCCAGCAGATGCGCGGGAAATGGCTCGAAGGCCGGCAACGGGAACTCACGGTCCTGCGCTGGCAGTACCCACCCCAGACGTGGGCCGACCTGCTCAAGCGCAGCGGCTTCACGGACATCGACGCGCGCATCGTGCCCCCGCCAGCCGACGAGGCCCTGGGCACCCTCCTCGTGCGGGCCGGCGTCGCCTGATCCCGGCAGGACGGTCACCACGCCAAGACAACTGCGCCCCGGCCCTTCTCGGGCCGGGGCGCAGACGCTACAGGTACCGCTACCGGGAATTACTTGGCGGCGGTGGCCTTCGGGGGCACCGGGGTGGCGTGCGGGGTGCACGTCACGTCGGAGCCGCCGGTGAGCTTGCCGGTCAGGAGGTAGGCGTCGACCTTGCTGTTGATGCAGGGGTTGACGAGACCGGTGACGCCGTGGGAGCCGGCGCCCTTCTCCGTGATCAGCTGCGAGCCGCGGAAGCGCTTGTGCAGCTCGACCGCGCCCTCGTAGGGGGTGGCGGCGTCACGGTCGGACTGCACGATGAGGGTCTGCGGCAGGCCCTTGTGCGTGGTGACCTCGATGGGGTTGTACTGCGGGCCCTTCCAGGTGGCGCAGGGCAGGTTCATCCAGGCGTTGGACCACGTCATGAACGGGGCCTGACGGTCGACGCGGGTGTTGTCGCGGTCCCACTTGTTCCAGCTGGTGGGCCACTTGGCGTCGGCGCACTCGACCGCGGTGTAGACGGCGTTGCCGTTCTCCGAGGCGATGTTGCCCGCCTTGTCGGCCATGTCCGGGCCGGCGGCCTGGACCAGCGGCTTCTCGTCGCCGGCGACGTACTTGCTCCAGGTCTGGGCGACCGGCACCCACGAGGAGTCGTAGTACGCGGCCTTCTGGAACCAGCCGATCAGCTCGGCCGGGCCGACGAGCCCGCCGATGGGCTTGGCCTTGGCGGAGGCGCGGAGATTCTCCCAGTTCTGGTGGACCGTGGCCTGGGTGGCGCCGAGGTGGAAGGCGTCGTCGTGCTGGGCGACCCACTTCTCCCAGTCCTTGAACCGGCCCTCGAAGGCGATGTCCTGCTCGAGGTTGGCCTTGTACCAGATGTTGTCCTGGGCCGGGTTGACGACGCTGTCGACGATCATGCGACGGACGTGCGTCGGGAACAGCGTGCCGTAGACGGCGCCGAGGTAGGTGCCGTAGGAGACGCCGAGGTAGTTCAGCTTCTTCTCGCCGAGGGCGGCGCGGACGACGTCCACGTCACGGGCGGTGTTCGTCGTCGTCATGTACGGCAGGAGGTCGCCGCTGCGCTCGAAGCAGCCGTCCGCGTACTCCTTGGCCAGCTTGCGCTGGGCGCGCTTGTCGGCCTCGCTGGAGGGCACCGGGTCGGGCTTGGGCGCCTTGACGAACTCCTGGGGGTCGACACAGGAGATCGGGGCCGAGTGACCGACACCGCGCGGGTCGAAGCCCACGAAGTCGTACGCCTTGGCGATGTTGACGTAGAGCGGGTTCTTGGTCGTGACCTTCGTGGGGAAACGCAGGCCGGAGCCGCCCGGGCCGCCCGGGTTGTAGACGAGCGAGCCCTGGCGCTCGCTCGCGGTGCCGGTGGACTTGACCCGGTCCACGGCGATCTTGATGGTGCGGCCGTTGGGCTTGGCGTAGTCGACGGGAACCGTGACGAAGCCGCACTGGATCGGCTTCTGGAACCCCCAGTCGGCAGGACAGTCCTGCCACTGCACGCCCGTCTTCGCGGCGTGCTCGGCGGCGATCTTCACGCCCTTGGCCTCGGCGGCGCCTCCCGGCACGGCCTGCGCCGCGCCCGCCGTCGGGGCCGCCAGGAAACCGGCAACGAGCGTACCGGCCAGCACGGTGCCGGCCGCACCGGCTATCGCGTTGGTTCTCAAGATAGGAATTCCCCCTGCTTCGAACGCCGCCCCGGAGGGCAGCGATGATCACGCGGTCTGCGGGGAATCCTTTCGTCTCCCCTGCCACAAAGGACAGGGTGTAAGGGCGTTCTTTACTAATCCGTAAAGATGACGGAACAAGACAGGGCACGGGTGGTGGCCTTCACCCCAACTGGCGCTAAAACGCCCGGATTACGTCGTTCAGCTCGCTTGTCCATGAATCCAGCACCTTGCGCAGTCCCAGTGCGTCCCGTGCGACCGCGCTCACCACGACGGCCGGGCCGGCGAGCGGGGTGACGGCGGCGGTCGCGCCGAGCGGACGGGCCGTCATCGGCCGGTCCTCGAAGGCCGGATGCACGACGACGAGCTGGCCGACCGCGCGGTGCCCGCCGAGCACCGCGCCGCCGTCCCAGCCGGGCACCCCCGGTCCATAGCACAGCTCCTGGTCGAACAGCGGCCGCCCGGCGAGGTGGACCGTCAGCCGTGAGCGCAGCCGTCCCGGGGGCTCGCCCGCCCGGCCCAGGACCTGCTCCTCGCGGAGCAGCAGCCGGGCCCCGGCGGCGAGCGCGACACGGGTGGTCGTCCGGACGTCGCTGCCGTGCGCGGAGATCAGCGGCTCGGGCAGCCAGCGCAGGGCGGCGCCCTCGCCCACGTCGATACGGGTGTCATAGGTGGCGGGCGCGCCCGTCCGGCCCGGCAGGGCGATCGTGGCGGCCGTGGTGGAGAAGGACAGCGCGGCGCCGCGCTCGACGCGGGCGCCGAGCGTCAGCCGGTCGCCGCCGAGCGGGGCGCTCATGGCGCCCACGAGCGCCACCCGGGCCTCGGCCCCGCGCCCGCCGATCCGGCGCAGGGCGAACGGCCCCCCACCCTCCAGGACGGGCAGGGCGGTGCCGCCCCTGCCGTCGGGGGCGGCGACGATCCGGGCCGCCGCCACCACGCCGGCGGGGTCGGGCGCGGTCGCCGTGGCCACGGCGGACGACGGAGCCACGGCGACGGGCGGGGTCACGGCGACCGGTGGAGTCACGGCGCCGTCCAGATCGCGAGCCGTTCGAGCACCCAGTCCCGTACGGGCGCGACGCCGCCCTCGGTGGCGAGCGAGGTGAAGGCCACCGGAAGCTCCCCCCGCTGGGCCTTGGCGTCGCGCGCCATGCCCTCCAGGTCGACGCCGACGTACGGGGCGAGGTCGGTCTTGTTGACGACCAGCAGATCGGCGGTGGTCAGGCCGGGTCCGCCCTTGCGGGGGATGTCGTCACCGCCGGCCACGTCGATGACGAAGATCTGCGCGTCGACGAGGCCCTTGGAGAAGGTGGCGGTGAGGTTGTCGCCGCCGGACTCCACGAGGACGAGGTCGAGCGGGCCGACCGCGTCCTCCAGATCCTCGACGGCTTCGAGGTTGGCGGAGATGTCGTCGCGGATGGCGGTGTGCGGGCAGGCGCCCGTCTCCACGGCGGTGATGCGCTCGGGCGGCAGCACGGCGTTGCGCAGCAGGAACTCGGCGTCCTCGCGGGTGTAGATGTCGTTGGTGACGACGGCGATGGACAACCGCTCGCGCAGCGCGCGGCACAGGGCGGCGACTGTCGCCGTCTTGCCCGACCCGACGGGCCCGCCGAGCCCGATCCGCAGGGCGCGGCGGCTGCCGTCGGGACGGGTGGGCGCGGCGGCGCTGTAGGTGTGGCGGTGGGGGTAGGCGGTGGGGTGGTCGAGGTGCACGGGTTCCCTCCGGGGGTGTCGGATTCAGCCCCTCCGGCGTTCGAGGAGCGGGGGTCCGGGGGCTGGGCCCCCGGGAGACAGCGGCTACGTGGCGAACAGCCGCACCGGCCAAGCGGCGTGCTGCTCCGCCGTGATGTCGAGCAGCGGCGCCGCCGGAGCGGGCAGGGCGTCGGTTCCCTCGTCGAGCGCCCGCAGCGCCGCCTCCGCAGCGCGCGCCGCGACGTCGTCGAGCTCCGGCGCCAGCCGCGCCAGCACCGCCGTCGCCTCGAACGGATCGAGGCTCAGCAGCCGCACCACCGCCGTCGCCGGCCCGCTCACCGCCTCGTACGCGGCGGCGTACGCGGCGGCCGACGGCCCCAGCCCGGCGGAGCGTGCCACCAGCCCGAGGACGACGGGCTGGTGGGCGCCGCGCGGCAGGGCCGCCGCGAGGGCGTCGAGTTCGGGCGACGGCCAGGCGGCGCGCGCGGCGCGCATCAGCTGACGGCCGAGCCGGCGCGCGGCGGCGCGCAGGGCCGGCGAGGGGGTGCGGGCGTCGGCGGCCGCGTCGAGGTCGAGCGGGTCGATCCCGGCGGCCGCGGCCGCGGCGAGCCCCGCCGCGGTCAGCCCGGCGGTGTGCAGCCGTCCCCGGCAGAAGGCCTCCAGGGACGCGCCGTCCGTGACCCGGCCGGCCTTGACGGCCGCCTCGGCGCCGCCGGAGTGGGCGTGGCCCCCGGCGGGGAAGCGGCCGTCGGCCAGGACGAGGAGCGCGGCGGACATGGTGCCGCCCATCGGCTGCCTGTCGGACATGGTGCTCATCGGTGGCCCGTCAGAATCATCAGAAGAGGAAGTACCGCTGGGCCATGGGCAGCTCCGTCGCCGGGCGCGGCTCGACCGGCTCCCCCTCGATGGTCACCGTGAAGGTGTCCGGGTCCACCTCCACCCGGGGGCGGGCGTCGTTCTCGCGCATGTCCGCCTTGGTGAGGCGGCGGGTGTCGCGGATGGGAACGAAGCGTTTGCCCAGGCCCAGCCGTTCGGGCAGCCCGTCGTCCAGCGCCCACTGGGTGACGAAGTTGAGGGAGTTGGCGGCGGGCGCCCTGCCCCGGGCGCCGAACATGGGGCGCGGGAGGACGGGCTGGGGGGTGGGGATGGAGGCGTTGGCGTCGCCCATCTGCGCGTAGGCGATCTGTCCGCCCTTGAGGACGAGCAGGGGCCGGACGCCGAAGAACGCGGGCTCCCACAGCACCAGGTCGGCGAGTTTGCCGGTCTCGACGGAGCCGATCTCGTGGTCGAGGCCCTGGGCGACGGCGGGGTTGATCGTGTACTTGGCGACGTAGCGGCGGGCCCGCCGGTTGTCGGCGCGGCCGTCGCCGGGCAGGGCGCCGCGCCGTTCCTTCATCACATGCGCGGTCTGCCAGGTGCGCAGGACCACCTCGCCGATGCGCCCCATGGCCTGGGAGTCGGAGGAGATGATCGAGATGGCGCCGAGGTCGTGGAGGACGTCCTCGGCGGCGATCGTGCCGGGCCTGATCCGGGACTCGGCGAAGGCGAGGTCCTCGGGGACGGCGGGGTTGAGGTGGTGGCAGACCATCAGCATGTCGAGGTGTTCCTCGACGGTGTTGACGGTGTGGGGCCGGGTGGGGTTGGTGGAGCTGGGGAGGACGTTGGCCTCGGAGACCACCGTGATGATGTCGGGCGCGTGCCCGCCGCCCGCGCCCTCGGTGTGGTACGCGTGGATGGAGCGTCCGGCGATGGCGGCGAGGGTGTCGCCGACGAAGCCCGCCTCGTTGAGGGTGTCGGTGTGGATGGCGAGCTGGGCGCCGCTCTCCTCGCACACGCTCAGACAGGCGTCGATGGCGGCGGGGGTGGCGCCCCAGTCCTCATGGATCTTGAATCCAACGGCTCCGGCGCGCAGTTGGGCGCGCATCGCGTCGTAGGAGACGGTGTTGCCCTTGCCGAGGAGGCCTATGTTGACCGGGTGCCCCTCCATCGCCTCGAACATCCGGGCGAGGTGCCAGGAGCCGGGGGTGATGGTGGTGGCCTTGCTGCCCTCGGCGGGGCCGGTGCCGCCGCCCACGAGCGTGGTGACGCCGGAGGCCAGCGCCTCGTCGGCGAGCTGGGGGCAGATGAAGTGGACGTGGGCGTCGACGGCGCCGGCGGTGAGGATCCTGCCGTTGCCGGAGATGATCTCCGTCTCGGGGCCGATGACGAGGTCGGGGTGGACGCCGTCCATGGTGTCGGGGTTGCCGGCCTTGCCGATGCCGGTGATCCGTCCGTCGCGGATGCCCACGTCGGCCTTGACGATCCCCCAGTGGTCGAGGACGACGGCGCCGGTGATCACGGTGTCGGGGGCGCCCTCGGCGCGGGTGACGCGCGACTGGCCCATCGACTCGCGGATGACCTTGCCGCCGCCGAAGACCGCCTCGTCCCCGGCGTGGCCGGGGCCGCCGCAGCGGTCCTCCTCGATCTCTATCAGCAGGCTGGTGTCGGCGAGCCGGATCCGGTCGCCGGCCGTCGGCCCGTAGAGCGCGGCGTACTCGGCGCGGGTCAGCTCAGGCATCGAGCGGTCCCCCGCACTCGCCGCGCAGCCCCTCGACGACGCGCTTGCCGCCGATGGGCACGAGGTCGATCTCGACCGGGATGCCCGGCTCGAAGCGCACGGCGGTGCCGGCGGCGATGTCGAGGCGCAGGCCGTGGGCGGCCGCGCGGTCGAAGGCGAGGCCCGGGTTGGCCTCGGCGAAGTGGTAGTGGGAGCCGACCTGGACGGGCCGGTCGGCCGCGTTGAGGACGGTCAGCCGGACGCGTCGCGGCCCTTCGTTGAGCCGTACGGGCGCGTCGGCGTGCAGGATCTCTCCGGGAATCACGGTGCCCCCGTCACGCGATGGGTTCATGGACGGTGACGAGCTTCGTCCCGTCCGGGAAAGTGGCCTCGACCTGGACGTCGTGGATCATCTCGGGGATGCCGTCCATGACCTCGTCACGGGTGAGGACCTTGCGCCCCGAGGACATCAGCTCGGCGACGGTGCGGCCGTCGCGGGCGCCCTCGAGGATGTGGGCGGTGATCAGGGCCACCGCTTCGGGGTGGTTGAGGCGCAGCCCGCGGGCCCTGCGCCGCTCCGCGACGTCGGCGGCCACATGGATGAGCAGTCGTTCCTGCTCGTGCGGGGAAAGTTGCATGTATCCCACCTCAACACAGTGTTGACCTGGGGTTCTTCTCCCCGCGGCCCCTGACCGCAGATTAGGGCGCAAGCTTTTCCAACGCGTTAACCGGGATGACCGATTTTTGGTGCGTCCATGACCAGCCCCCGCGCCTCCGGCGCGGGGGGGACGTCAGCGCCGCGCGGTGCCGCCGTGACCCCGGTGCTCGGCCGCGATGCCGAAGCGGCCGCGTTCGCCCGGAGCGGACGACGACACCGGGCGGACCGTGGCGACGGTACTGATCACCGGCTCCTCCGGCGCGGCCGCCCCGGCCGGCTCCTCCTCCAGTCGTCGCAGGTCGTCGGCGGAGACCAGGGCCACCAGCGGCTTCCCGTGACGGGTGACGACGACCCGCTCGCCGCCGTAGACGACACGGTTGATGAGGTCCGCCAGCTCGGCTCGGGCTTGCGTCACAGGAATCTCGTAGGCCATGACCCCATTCTAAGCTGCTGTACGTCCTGTACATTTTTTACAGAAGGCCGATCGCGACGGCCGATCGAACCGATCGAAAGGCGCAGCTCATGGACCGACCCCTCGCCCGGCACGTCCTGCCGGAGTTCACCGAACGCACCAGCAGCGGGACGCATACCTTCGATCCCTACTCCAAGCTGTTCTCCGAGCGCGTGATCTTCCTCGGGACGGCCCTCGACGACGCGGCGGCGAGCGATGTGATCGCCCAGCTGATGCACCTCGAACACGCGGCGCCCGGGCAGGACATCGCGCTCTACATCAACTCCCCCGGCGGCTCCTTCTCCGCGATGTGCGCCATCTACGACTCCATGCGCTATGTCGGCTGCGACATCCAGACCTACTGCCTGGGCCAGGCCGCCTCGGCCGCCGCCGTG
This sequence comes from Streptomyces hesseae, assembly GCF_031845785.1. NCBI lineage: Bacteria > Bacillati > Actinomycetota > Actinomycetes > Kitasatosporales > Streptomycetaceae > Streptomyces > Streptomyces hesseae. Next base: position 142,784 of record NZ_JAVRFI010000011.1, on the reverse strand, counting down.
CTGCTGGCCGCCGGCACCCCTGGCAAGCGGATGGTGCTGCCGCACTCCCGGGTCCTCGTCCATGAGCCGGCCCTGCCCGAGCCCGTCCGGGGGCAGCCCTCGGACCTGGAGATCCAGGCCGCCGAGATGCTGCGCGCCCGCGAGACCCTGGTGGAGATGCTGGCGCTGCACACCGGGCGGAGCCCGGAGCGCGTCCGGCGGGACATCGAGCGCGACACCGTCCTCGACGCGGCGGGGGCCGTGGCCCACGGCCTGGCCGACGCGGTGGTCACCGACCGCCGGGCGCAGGGCGCGCCGGCCGGGGAGAGGTGAGCGGCGTGCCGCACGGGCCGTCCCACCGGTTCCCTCCGGAACTGCCGCCACTGCCCGCGCTGACCCGGGCCGAGGGCGAACTGGTCGACCGTTATCTGGAAGTACTGGATCAGCTCGGACGGATCAACCCGGCCCGCGCGCAGGACACGTATGGCGGGCTACGAGCCGCGCAGAGGCTCGTGGTCGCGGCCGCGGGACTGCGCGACGCGCTGGCGACGATGCACGAACGGGGCGAACGACAGGTGTACGCGGGAACGCTGGCGCGGGCGATGCGGGTCCTGGACGGCGAACGCCGGGCGCTGCGGGTGACCTTGCCGCCTCCGGTTACGAACTGAGGAGCGGAAACATTCTTCCCTCGATCTCCTTCAGACAGCGGATGCGATTGTAGACAAGCCGTGGTGATCATGTCGGGCCGTACGCGCGGTTTGCGCTCGGGGTGATCGCCCGCGCCGCAGGTGACCGGCTCACCAGGGGAAATCCACAGGAACCAAATCGCCCTGCGTCCACCGGAATTGCCCAACGGTGACGAGGCTCACATATGCCCGGATCCCCTCGGCGTGCCCGGCGCGACTGCGCCAAGATCCCTCCGACGACAAGACCCCGCCACCACGGCGGGGCGGTCCGGGCGGACGCCGAACCCCGCCGCCGCCCGGGCGCTGGTCGACATCAGTGCACCGGCGGGGATGGAGGACCCAGGCACGACGGGCGGGCCGGAACGATCCATGCGGTGAGATGGAACGGCCGGACCAGCCCTTGGGGTGAAGCCGCCTCGGCGGCCGGGCATCTTCGCCTGCCCGAACCCGACAGGTCATCCTTCACAGGCGGCTGACGAAGGGTTTGGCATGGGCGCGCACAAACGTCCCTCACGGCTGTCCAGGGCCGGGGTGGTACCCCTGTCCGTGAAATCCGCCCTGACTCTGGCGGCCGTCAGCGCAACGGTACTGGCACCCGGCGCCGTCAACGACGCCGAAGCCGCCACCCTCTCCACCAAAGCCCTGTGGATCGCGGCCTCGAAGGCGGGCTCCCCCTATCTGTGGGGTGCTACGGGCCCGTACAGCTTCGACTGCTCGGGGCTGACGCAGTACTCCTTCAAACGGGCCGGCAAGCAGCTGCCCCGTACCGCCCAGGAGCAGTACAACCGCACCGAACACATCCCCTCCCCCTCCCGGGAACAGGGCGACCTGGTGTTCTTCCACGGCCGGGGCGGCGTCTACCACGTGGGGATATACGCCGGGAACAATCTGATCTGGCACGCCCCGAAGACCGGTTCGGTCGTCCGCCTCGAGCGCATCTGGACCAGAAGCGTCTCGTACGGCCGAGTGAACGACTGAACCACCGGCGCGGGTGACGACCGGCGCGGCTACCGCTTCCCGCCCCCGTCGTCCCGCAGAATCCAACGCGCGTACCCGTCGCGCCGGACTCCCCGCGCGCCGAGCGCGTCTTCCGTGGCAGCGGACCCGACTGCCGTGCGGTGCCCCACGGGCACCGGCTACACCTGAGAACCCACCGGTTCCTGTGCGCGGCTCCACAAGAGCGCCGGGCCGGGCGGACATTCCCGCCCGGCCCCTCCGCGCTGCCGGTCAGCGGACGGACACCGTCCAGGGCAGCGTGATCCACACCGTCTTGCCGCCGTCGGCGGTCGGGGTGACGACGACCCTGCCGCCGTACTCGGCGGTGAGCGCGCGGACGATCACCATGCCGCGGCCGCTGTCCTGCCGGCCGTCGGCGGGCAACCGCCTGGGGTGGCGCGGATGGCTGTCGGTGACCCCGACCCGCAGGCGCTCCTCCCGGTCCAGCCGGAGCTCCACGGTGAACGTGGGCGACTGACCCCGGGTGTGCTGCACGGCGTTGGTGGCCAGCTCGGAGAGGATCAGCCGGATCGTGTCGGCCAGGTCCGTCCCGTTCGGCAGGCCCCAGGTGACGAGCACTTCCATGACATGGCGGCGGGCGACGGAGACCGAGGCGGGAGCACTCGGCAGGGTGACGGTTGCTTCCTGGTGATCTGCCATGGCGCTGTCCCTTTCCCCGCCGAGGCTCGGCCCGGCTCTTGCGCGCCAGCGTCCCACTGATAACGGCCGCGATGGGTGTGATCCACCGGATTGTGGATATATCTGTCGCTCAAAGCGGTGAACTCTACGACGAGCGACCGGATTTGGCCGTGGCCCTGGTTTATTGACTCTGACGCGAGGCGTGTGAACAACGCGTCGAGGGTTATCACGACGCTTCCATGTGAGCGGCGGGGAGGGAGAGCTGATGCGGAACGGACCCGCGGTGCGCCGCCGCAAACTCGGCGCGGAGCTGCGCCGCCAGCGCGAGCTGACGGGGATGACGAGCCGGGAGGCGGCCTGCGCGGTCGGCTGGCACCAGTCGAAGGTGAGCCGGATCGAGACGGGCAGCAGCGGGGTGAAACCCGCCGATGTGGCCCGGCTGCTGGATGTCTACCGGGTGTCGGACCCGGAGCTGCGGGCCCTGCTGGGGGCCCTGTGCGGGGCGGGGTCCAAGGACGCGGAGGGGTCGCGGCGCGGCTGGTGGTACGCCTATCGCGACCTGCTGCCTTCGGCGTATCTCGACTTCATCAGCCTGGAGTCGGAGGCCTCCCACGCCCGCACGCTGGAGACCACGGTGGTGCCCGGGCTGTTGCAGACGCCCGACTACGCCCGGGCGGTGACCCGCGCGGCGCTCGGCGATCCACCGGCCCGGCAGGTCGAGGAGCTCGTCCGGGTGCGGCTGGCCCGGCAGGCGGTGCTCGGGGGACGCCGGCCGCTGGAGCTGTGCGCGGTGCTGGACGAGGCAGTACTGCGGCACGAGGTGGGCAGCCCCGAGGTGATGACGGGACAGCTACGGCATTTGCTGGAAAGGGGCTCTCTGCCGCATGTACGGCTGCACGTACTGCCGTTCACCAGCGGCAACCATATCGGTATCACGGGCCCTTTCGTTATCTTCTCGTTTCCGCGCATCGCCGATCTGGACGTGGTTGTTCTCGACCACTTGACGAGTAGCCTCTATCTGGAGCGGAAAGAGGACCTCCGGGCGTACGCCTCCGCATTCACGACGCTCCGGGCGCACGCCCTGTCGCACGAGAAATCGTTGGAATACATCGCCGGGATCAGTGACGGCGCGTAGGGAGGCGACATGTCCGCAATGCCTCGGTACGTACCCTCTGCATCGGCCCAGCCCGCCCGGTGCCACGCGGTATGGCACCGAAGCAGCTACAGCACCGGAATGAACAACTGCGTCGAGACGGCGCTCCTGGGTACGGAGCTGCTCGCCGTGCGTGACTCACGGCGCGGCGCCGGCCCTGTCCTGCTCTTCCCCCGCACCACCTGGTCGGTCTTCGTCACGGACCTGGACGGCGGCCGCCCGGCCCGTTCCCCCGGCGAGGATGCCGACGGGGCCTGAGACGGCGGAAGCCGGAACCGTCAGGCGGCGGCCGGCGCGGTCCGTACGATCGTGTCGGCCGCCGCCGCGACCTCCCCGTCCGTCAGGTCCGCCCGGGCGGTCAGCCGCAGTCGCGAGACGCCGTCGGGTACGGACGGCGGCCGGAAGCAGCCGACGGCGAGCCCGGCCTCCCGGCAGTCCGCCGCCCAGCGCACCGCGGCCTCGGGCGAGGGGGCCCGTACGGAGACCACCGCCGCGTCGGGGCGCACGGCCACGAGCCCCGCCTCGGTCACCCTGCGGTGGAGCTCGGCGGCCACGGCCCGGACCCGCCCGGCGCGCTCCGGTTCCCGGCGCAGCAGCGCGAGGCTCGCCAGGGCGGCGCCGACCGCCGCCGGGGCGAGGCCGGTGTCGAAGATGAAGGTCCGGGCGGTGCTGACGAGGTGCTCGATCACCCGGGCCGGGCCGAGGACCGCGCCGCCCTGGGCGCCCAGCGACTTGGAGAGGGTGACGGTGGCGACGACGTCCGCGTCGCCCGCGAGCCCGGCCGCGTGGAGGGCGCCCCGGCCGCCGTCGCCGAGGACGCCGAGGCCGTGGGCGTCGTCCACGAGCAGCGCCGCGCCGTTCTCCCGGCAGACCCCGGCGAGTGCGGCCAGCGGGGCGGCGTCGCCGTCGACGGAGAAGACGGAGTCGGTGACGGCGATGGCCCGGCCGTCGTGTGCGGCGAGGGCCTTGGCGAAGGCCTCCGGCTCGGCGTGCGGGACGACGGCCTTCTCCGCGCGGGCGAGCCGGCAGCCGTCGATGAGGGAGGCGTGGTTGCCCTCGTCGCAGACCAGGAGGGTGCCGCTGCCGGCGGGGCCGGAGAGGGCAGTGACGGCGGCGAGGTTCGCGGTGTAGCCGGAGGAGAAGACGAGCGCGGCCTCGAAGCCGCAGAACGCGGCCAGTTCCTCCTCCAGCCGGGTGTGCAGCGCGGTGGTGCCGGTGACCAGCCGGGAGCCGGTGGCGCCCGCGCCCCAGTGCCGGGCCGCCGCCGCGGCGGCCTCGGTGACCTCGGGATGGCGGGTCAGGCCCAGATAGTCGTTTCCGGCCAGGTCGACGAGATCGCTGTCGGCCGCGCGGGGCCGCAGGGTGCGGACGAGGCCGGCGGTGCGCAGCCGCGCCTGCCGCGCGTCGATCCAGTCGAACGGGTCGCGGTGCATGGCCGTCCCTCGCGTTTGGTGGGTTTGCATAAAACCTAGCCGTCCCGGGGCCGGGGCAGGATGTGGCGATACACACACCTCAAACCCCGCCTGTTGTGCGATCTCTCCTTGGCCGGGGGCGGTGGAGTACGCGAGGATCTGCGCCATGGACCTGCTGAACACGCTGGTGGAGAAGGGGTTGCGGCGGGAGCTGCCGACCCGCGAAGAGGCACTCGCCGTACTGGCGACCTCCGACGACGAACTGCTCGACGTGGTGGCGGCGGCCGGAAAGGTACGCCGTAAGTGGTTCGGGCGGCGGGTGAAGCTCAACTACCTCGTCAACCTCAAGTCGGGCCTCTGCCCGGAGGACTGCTCGTACTGCTCGCAGCGGCTCGGCTCCAAGGCCGAGATCCTCAAGTACACCTGGCTGAAGCCGGACGAGGCCTCGAAGGCCGCCGCCGCGGGTGTCGCCGGGGGCGCGAAGCGGGTCTGTCTGGTGGCCAGCGGGCGCGGTCCGACGGACCGGGACGTCGACCGGGTGTCGAAGACCATCGAGGCGATCAAGGAGCAGAACGAGGGCGTCGAGGTGTGCGCCTGCCTCGGTCTGCTCTCCGACGGCCAGGCCGAGCGGCTGCGCGCGGCGGGCGCCGACGCCTACAACCACAACCTCAACACCTCCGAGGCCACCTACGGCGCCATCACCACCACCCACACCTACGCCGACCGCGTCGAGACGGTGCGGCAGGCCCACGCGGCGGGCATGTCCGCCTGCTCCGGCCTGATCGCGGGCATGGGCGAGAGCGACGCCGACCTGGTGGACGTGGTCTTCTCGCTGCGGGAGCTGGACCCGGACTCGGTGCCGGTCAACTTCCTCATCCCCTTCGAGGGGACGCCGCTGGCCAAGGAGTGGCACCTCACCCCGCAGCGCTGCCTGCGGATCCTGGCGATGGCGCGGTTCGTCTGCCCGGACGTCGAGGTCCGGCTGGCGGGCGGCCGCGAGGTGCATCTGCGCACGATGCAGCCGCTGGCGCTGGAGATCGCCAACTCGATCTTCCTGGGCGACTACCTGACCAGTGAGGGCCAGGAGGGCAAGGCCGACCTGGCGATGATCGCGGACGCGGGCTTCGAGGTGGAGGGCGCGGACACGACGACGCTGCCCACGCACCGGGCCGACGTCGCCTCCGCCGCCTCCGCCGGTGGTTGCGGCGGGCACTCGGGCGGCGGCTGCGGGCCGTGCGGCGACGGTGGCGGTCACGGTGACGCGGAGGCTGCGGCCTCGGCTTCGGGCGGCTGTGGTTCCGCGGGTGTCTGCGGTACGGCTGTGGCCGAGGTGCCGGCCGAGACCGCCACCGTCGCGGAGACCGCCTCCGCCGCGGGCCAGGCCGCGCCCGGCGAGGTCCGCCCGGATCTGGTGGCCGTGCGCCGCCGGGGCGCGGGGACGGACCTGCCGCCCAATGCCTGAGCCGCTCGACCCCGGCCGGCTGCTCGACCTCGACCGGCGGCACGTCTGGCACCCCTACGGCCCGATGCCGGGCCGCCAGGAGCCGCTGGTCGTCGAGTCCGCCTCCGGGGTGCGGCTGCGGCTGGCCGAACCGGCCCATGGTTCCCGTGAGTTGATCGACGGGATGTCCTCGTGGTGGTCGGCCGTCCACGGCTACAACCACCCCGTCCTCAACGCGGCCGCACAGGCGCAGTTGGGGCGGATGAGCCATGTGATGTTCGGCGGGCTCACCCATGAGCCCGCCGTCCGGCTGGCCACCACCCTCGTGGACATCACGCCCGAGGGGCTGGAGCACGTCTTCCTCGCCGACTCCGGCTCGGTGTCGGTCGAGGTCGCGATCAAGATGTGCCTCCAGTACTGGCGTTCGCTGGGACGGCCGGAGAAGCGGCGCCTGATGACCTGGCGCGGCGGCTACCACGGCGACACCTGGCAGCCGATGGCCGTCTGCGATCCCGACGGCGGCATGCACGAGCTGTGGTCCGGGGCGCTGCCGAAGCACGTCTTCGCGGACACCCCGCCGGGCGGCTTCACCGACGACGCCGACCCCGCCTACGTCGCGCACCTGCGCGAGCTGCTGGCGCGGCACGCCCATGAGCTGGCCGCCGTCATCGTGGAGCCGGTGGTGCAGGGCGCGGGCGGCATGCGCTTCCACTCCCCCGCGTATCTGCGGGTGTTGCGGGAGTTGTGCGACGAGTACGACGTGCTGCTGGTGTTCGACGAGATCGCCACGGGCCTCGGCCGTACGGGCGCGCTCTTCGCCGCGGACCACGCGGGTGTCACCCCGGACGCGATGTGCGTCGGCAAGGCGCTGACCGGCGGCTATGTGACCCTCGCGGCGGCGCTGTGCACCTCCCGGGTGGCGCGGGGCATCAGCTCCGGCGAGGTCCCGGTGCTCGCGCACGGCCCGACGTTCATGGGCAACCCGCTGGCCTGCGCGATCGCCAACGCCTCGCTGGAGCTGCTGCTCTCCGGGGACTGGCGGACGGAGATCAAGCGGATCGAGGCGGGGCTGCGGGACGGCCTGGCCGGCGCCGCGGACCTGCCGGGCGTACGGGACGTACGGGTGCTCGGCGCCATCGGCGTCGTCGAGCTCGACCACGAGGTGGACATGGCGGCGGCCACCCGTGCGGTGGTCGGCTCCGGGGTCTGGCTGCGGCCGTTCCGGAACCTGATCTACACCATGCCGCCGTTCGTCACGGCCGACGAGGACCTGGCGAGGATCTGCGCCGCGGCGACCGCCGCCGCGCGGGTGGCGTGACGGGAAGAGGGAGAGATTCATGTCGGTACTGGTCGTCACGGGCACGGGCACGGAGGTCGGCAAGACCGTGGTGACGGCCGCGATCGCGGCGGCGGCGCTGGCCGCCGGCCGCTCGGTGGCCGTCCTCAAGCCCGCGCAGACCGGGGTCGCGGTGGACGAGCCGGGCGACGTCGCGGAGGTGCTGCGGCTCGCGGGGCCCGTGACCGGGGTCGAACTCGGCCGCTTCCCGGAGCCGTTGGCCCCGGCGACGGCTGCCCTCCGGGCGGGCCTGGACCCCGTGCGGCCCGCCGAGACCGTCCGGGCGGTGCGGGAACTGGAACACACGCATGATCTGGTGCTCGTCGAGGGCGCGGGGGGGCTGCTGGTCCGGCTGGACGAGGACGGCTCCACGCTCGCGGACGTGGCGGGCCCGCTGGACGCGCCCGTCCTGGTCGTCGCCCAGGCGGGGCTCGGCACGCTCAATGTCACGTCGCTGACGGCGGAGGCGCTGGCCGCGCGGGGGCTGCGGCAGGCGGGTGTGGTCATCGGCAGTTGGCCTGCCGGGCCTGATCTGGCGATGCGGTGCAATCTTGTGGATCTGCCGGATGCGGCGGGGGCGCCGCTGCTCGGCGTTCTGCCGGAGGGGGCGGGCGGGTTGGCGCCTGCCGACTTCCGCCGGGCCGCGGGGGGCTGGCTGGCGCCGGAGCTTTCGGGCGGCTGGGATGCCGCGCGCTTCGTGGCGGCACACGGGGGTTGATGCCCCGGTCCCGCCCTTTCACCGTTTCCCGGGGCTCTGCCCCGGACCCCGGTCCTCAAACGCCGGACGGGCTGTGAAGTACTCGGTCCGCCCCGGGGAACAATCGCGGTAGCCGCCGTATCCCCGGGAAGGGGTGTGCCATGCAGCTCCGTAGTACCAGAACCCCGCACGACGCCGTGCACCATCCGGTCTTCGCCCAGGTGTGGGCGAAGGTGAGCCCCGTGCTGGACGACCGCGCCGGGATGGCCGAGTACCGGCGGGAGCTGCTGGCCGGGCTCTCGGGCCGGGTCATCGAGATCGGCGCCGGGAACGGGCTGAACTTCGCCCACTACCCCGGCACCGTCTCGGAGGTCGTGGCGATCGAGCCGGAGCGCGGGCTGCGCCGGCTGGCGGTGGACGCCGCCGTACGGGCCGGGGTGCCCGTGGACGTGGTGCCGGGCGCCGCGGAGGCGCTGCCGGTCAAGAGCGAGGCGTTCGACGCGGCCGTGGTCTCCCTCGTGCTGTGTTCCGTCCGGGATGTGCGGCGCTCGCTGGGCGAGCTGCGGCGCGTTCTGAGACCGGGCGGTGAGCTGCGGTTCTTCGAGCACGGCATCGCCCAGGGCCGGGTGCTCGCGGATGTCCAGCGGGGGCTGGACCGGACGGTGTGGCCGTTGCTCTTCGGCGGCTGCCACACGGCCCGCGACCCGCTCGCCGCCCTCGACGGGGCGGGGTTCGAGCTCGGCGCGTACCGGCGGCTGCTGATGCCCCGCACCCGGGTGCCGATGCCCTCCGCGACCTGTGTGCTGGGGGTGGCGCGCCGGCCCGCCGAACCCGCGAACAGTTGAACGGAGGCACCCTCCGGTAAGTTGGCCGTACACGACAACCGAGGGGGCTCCATGTCACGTCCGTTCCGCTTCGCCGTCAACATGCTGAATGCCGGTACGTCCGCCGAGTGGCGGGAGAAGTGCCGCCGGGCGGAAGCGCTCGGCTATGACGTCATCCTCGTGCCGGACCACCTCGGCATGCCCGCGCCCTTCCCCTCCCTGGTGGCGGCGGCCGAGGTCACGGAGCGGCCGAGAGTCGGCACGTTCGTGCTCAACGCGGGGTTCTGGAACCCCACGCTGCTGGCCCGCGAGGTGGCCTCCACCGATCAGCTCACGGGCGGCCGTCTGGAGCTGGGGCTGGGCACCGGCTATGTGCGTGAGGAGCACGAGCGGGCCGGGCTGCCGTTCGGCTCACCGCGCGAGCGGGTCGACCACCTGGAGCGCACGATCGTCGAGCTCGACCGGCTGCTCGCCGACCCGGAGCACCGCCCGGCGGCCGCCCAGTCGCCCCGGGTGCCGCTGCTGCTGGGCGGCAACGGGAACCGCGTCCTGCGGCTGACCGCCCGGCACGCGGACATCGCGGGCTTCACCGGCACGACCAAGGACGCCGCCGGGAACCTCCATCTGATCACCCCCGACGCGCTCCAGGAGCGCGTCGCCGCCTACCGGGGCTTCGCGGCCGGCCGGACCGAGCCCGCCGAGCTCAACTATCTGGTGCGCTTCGTGGCGGCCGGCGGCGACCGGCGCGCCAAGGCCCGCGAGCTCCTCGACCAGGCGCCCGGGCTCGCCGAGGACGACCTGCTGGCCCACCCCACCGCCCTGACCGGCACGGTCAAGGACATGGCCGAGCAGCTGCGGGGCCACCGCGAGCGGTACGGGTTCACGTACTTCACCGTCCTGGAGCCCGCGCTGGAGGCCTTCGCCCCCGTGATCGAGGAACTGCGAGGCTGATCACAGCCAACCGCTTTGCTGGTCCTTTACTATTGATGGTCATCATCGTCAGTGATGGTGACCATCCTGTTTCCCAGGGATCCGACCCTGTCATGAGTGAAAGGTGTGAGCGTCCGCCCATGGGCGAGCCCCCCAGTAGTCCCCGGAGCCGACATCGCGCGGTCCTTCCTCCCCTGCCCGATCATGGGACGGAGGTGAACCGATGACCGAAGTCCTCCTCCTGGTGGTGGCGCTGCTGCTGACGCTCGCCTGCGCCGTCTTCGTCGCGGCGGAGTTCTCCCTCACCACCGTCGAGCGCGCCGAGCTGGAGCGGGCGGCCGACAGCGGAGAGCGCGGCGCCGAGGGCGCCCTCAAGGCCGTCCGGAGCCTCACCTTCCAGCTGTCCGGAGCGCAGCTGGGCATCACCGTCACCGGCCTGATCATCGGCATGATCTCCAAGCCGTCCATCGCCGCGCTGCTCACCGGCCCGGTGGAGGCGCTCGGCCTGTCCGCCTCGGTGGCGTCCCAGATCGCCCTGATCCTGGGCACGGTGATCTCCACCGTCGTGCTGATGGTCGTCGGCGAGCTGGTGCCCAAGAACTGGGCGATCTCCCGGCCGCTGCCGATGGCCAAGCGGGTCGCGGGCCCGCAGCGCGCGTTCAGCGCCGCCTTCCGCCCGCTGATCCGCCACCTCAACAACACCGCCAACCACGTCGTGCGCCGGATGGGCCTGGAGCCCGCCGAGGAGCTCGCCACCGCGCGCGGTCCGCAGGAGCTGATCGCGCTGGCCCGGCACTCCGCCAAGGAGGGCGCGCTGGAGGCGGACACCGCCGAGCTGTTCGTCCGCACCCTGAACCTCGCGGACCTGACGACGGAGAACGTGATGACCCCGCGCGTCCAGGTCATCGCGCTCGACGCCCGGGCCACCGTCGAGGACGTCGCCAACGCGACGCTCGCCACCGGCCTGTCCCGCTTCCCCGTCTACCAGGGCAGCCTCGACACCGTCGTCGGCCTAGCCCACGTCAAGGACGTCCTGGCCATACCGTCCGACGAGCGCCCGCGCCGCCCCGTCACCGCGATCCTGCGCGAGCCCCTGCTCGTCCCGGAGTCACTGACCGTGGACCGGCTGCTGGACCGGCTCGCCGGCAAGCGCAGCATGGCCGTCGTCATCGACGAGTACGGCGGCACGGCCGGCGTCGTCACGCTGGAGGACATCATCGAGGAGGTCGTCGGCGAGGTGCGCGACGAGCACGACCCGCACGCGCTGCCCGACCTGGCCCCCGCGGGCCGGGACGCCGACGGCCGCAAGCTCTACGACGCCGACGGCGCGGCCCGCACCGACCAGCTGGAGCACATCGGGCTGCGCGCGCCGGAGGGCCCGTACGAGACCGTGGCCGGGCTGATCGCCACCGAGCTCGGCCGGATCCCGGACGAGGGCGACACGATCGAGGTCGCGGGCTGGCGGATCCGGGTCACCGACGCCGCCGGGCGGCGCGCGGCCCGGGTGCTGCTGACCGCCCCCCTGCCGGAGGCGGACGGCGGCGCGGCCGCCGAGGGGGGTGCCGGCCGATGACGCTGGTCCAGTTGCTGATCGGGCTGGCGACGCTGGTCGTCAACGCCTTCTTCGTGGGCGCGGAGTTCGCCCTGATCTCCGTGCGCCGCGGCCAGATCGAGCCCTACGCGGACGCCGGCGACCGCCGGGCCCGTAGCGTCCTGTGGGGCCTGAAGCACATCTCGGCGCTGATGGCCGCGGCCCAGCTCGGCATCACGCTGTGCACGCTGGTCCTCGGCGTGGTGGCCGAGCCCGCCATCGCGCATGTGACGACGCCGCTCTTCGAGGCGGTGGGGCTGCCGGACGGGATGATCCACCCGCTGTCCTTCGTGATCGCCCTCGCCCTGGCCACCTATCTGCACATGCTCTTCGGCGAGATGGTGCCGAAGAACATCGCGCTCGCCGAGCCGGTGCGCACCGCGCTGCTGCTCGGCCCGCCGCTGGTGACGCTGGCGCGGGCCCTGCGGCCCTTCGTCTTCGCCATCAACCGGCTGGCGAACGGGGTGCTGAAGCTGCTGCGCGTCGAGCCGAAGGACGAGGTCACGGCCGTCTTCTCGGACGACCAGCTCGCCCGGATGGTCGCCGACTCCAGCGCGGCGGAGCTGCTGGACCAGCGGGCCACCGCGCGGCTGCGCAACGCCCTGGAGCTGGGCAAGCGCCCGGTCCAGGACGTGGTGATGCCACTGGAGCGCGTGGTCAGCGCCCACTTCGGGGTGACCCCGGAGGAGCTGGAGCGGCTCTCCGCCTCCTCCGGCTACTCGCGCTTCCCCGTGGTCGACGACGGGAGCCGCATCCTGGGCTATCTGCACGTCAAGGACGCCCTGGACGCCAAGCCGCGCGACATGCCGTTCCCGCTGCGGCGGATGCGCCCGATCGCCCGGGTCCGGGCGGACACCCCGCTGGACGACGTGATCACGGCCATGAGCGGCACCGGCGCCCACCTCGCCGCGGTCATCGGCGAGGACAACCGGCTGGCCGGGCTGGTCACCCTGGAGGACGTGCTGCGCGAGCTGGTCGGCTCCCGGCCCTGACACCGCCCCCGACCGGCGGCTCCCCGGCGGCGGGGGCGATAGGATCGCCCCCGCCATGCCGATGAATGCCGCGTACACGCACCCCGAGCCGTACACCAGCTTCGTCGCTGTCGGCGACTCCTTCACCGAAGGCATGTCCGACGGCCTGCCGGACGGTTCCTACCGCGGCTGGGCGGATCTTCTCGCCGCCCGGCTCGCGGCCCGGACCACCGGCTTCCGCTACGCCAATCTGGCGGTGCGCGGCAAGCTGATCGCCCAGATCGCCGACGAGCAGGCGGGCCCGGCCGCCGCCATGGGCGCGGATCTGGTGACGCTGGTGGGCGGGCTCAACGACGTCCTGCGCCCCAAGTGCGACGTGGACCTCGTCTGCGCCCGTCTCGCCGAGGCGGCGGACAGGCTGGCCCCGAGCTGCCGGCAGCTGGTGCTGATGCGCAGCCCGGGGCGCCGGGGCCCGGTGGCGGAACGGTTCCGGCCGCGGATGGAGCACCTCTTCGGCTTCGTCGACGAGCTGGCCGAGCGGCACGGCGCGGTGGTCGTGGACCTTTTCGGCGCCGATGTCCTGGGCGATTCCCGGCTGTGGGCCGAGGACCGGCTGCACCTCGACGGCGAGGGGCACCGGCGGGTGGCCGAGGCGGTCTGGCAGGCGCTGGGCCACCCGGCGGAGTTCGACTGGCGGGCGCCCCTGCCCCCGGCCGTGCGCCCCGGCTGGGCCGCCCGCCGCACGGCCGACGCGCGCTTCGCCCGGGAGCACCTGGCCCCGTGGATCGGCCGCCGGCTGACCGGCCGCTCCTCGGGCGACGGCCGGCCGCCCAAGCGCGCCGAGCTGCTGCCGTACGAGCCGCTGCCCTAGCGGCGCTCTCGTAGCAAGCCACGCCCCTCTTGTAGCAAGCGACAAACCGGGGCGGGGCATCCGTCTGCGCGAACCGCCAGTAGACTTCGGTCACGTGACTGCAAAGCCCCGCATCCCCAACGTCCTCGCCGGCCGCTACGCCTCCCCCGAGCTGGCCGTGCTGTGGTCCCCCGAACACAAGGTGAAGCTGGAGCGCCGGCTGTGGCTGGCCGTGCTCCGCGCGCAGAAGGACCTGGGGATCGAGGTGCCCGACACCGCCCTCGCCGACTACGAGCGCGTCCTCGACCAGGTCGACCTGGTCTCGATCGCCGAGCGCGAGAAGGTCACGCGGCACGACGTGAAGGCCCGCATCGAGGAGTTCAACGCCCTCGCCGGCCATGAGCACGTCCACAAGGGCATGACCTCCCGCGACCTCACGGAGAACGTCGAGCAGCTGCAGATCCGGCTCTCCCTGGAGCTGGTCCGCGACCGCGTCGTGGCCGTCCTGACCCGGATCGGCAAGCTCGCCGCCGACCACGCCGAGCTGGTCGTCGCGGGCCGCTCGCACAACGTCGCCGCGCAGGCCACCACGCTGGGCAAGCGCTTCGCGACCACCGCCGACGAGCTGCTGGTGGCCTTCGCCCGTACCGAGGAGCTTCTCGCCCGCTACCCGCTGCGCGGCGTCAAGGGCCCGGTCGGCACCGCCCAGGACATGCTCGACCTGCTCGGCGGCGACACCACGAAGCTCGCGGAGCTGGAGCGCCGGACCGCCGAGCACCTCGGCTTCGCGCACGCCTTCACCTCCGTCGGCCAGGTCTACCCGCGCTCCCTCGACTACGACGTCGTCACCGCGCTGGTCCAGCTGGCCGCCGCGCCGTCCTCGCTCGCCAAGACGATCCGGCTGATGGCCGGCCACGAGCTGGTCACCGAGGGCTTCAAGCCCGGCCAGGTCGGCTCGTCCGCGATGCCGCACAAGATGAACACCCGCTCCTGCGAGCGCGTCAACGGCCTGATGGTGATCCTGCGCGGCTACGCCTCGATGACCGGCGAGCTGGCGGGCGACCAGTGGAACGAGGGCGACGTCTCCTGCTCGGTGGTCCGCCGCGTGGCGCTGCCGGACGCGTTCTTCGCGCTCGACGGCCTGCTGGAGACCTTCCTGACCGTCCTCGACGAGTTCGGCGCCTTCCCGGCCGTCGTCGCCCGTGAGCTGGACCGCTACCTCCCCTTCCTCGCCACCACCAAGGTGCTGATGGGCGCGGTGCGGGCCGGTGTCGGCCGCGAGGTCGCGCACGAGGTCATCAAGGAGCACGCGGTGTCCTCCGCGCTGGCGATGCGCGAGCAGGGCGCCGAGCGCAACGAGCTGCTGGACAAGCTCGCCGCCGACGAGCGCATCCCGCTGGACCGCGCCGCGCTCGACGCGCTGATGGCCGACAAGCTGTCCTTCACGGGCGCCGCGGGCGACCAGGTCGCCACGGTGGTCTCCCGTATCGAGGAGATCGCCAAGCGGTACCCGGAGGCGGCCGCGTACGCGCCGGGGTCCATCCTTTAGGCATGACTCCTGAAGACCTTGAGGCCGCCCGCGACCGTCTCGTCCCCGACGTGGTCGCGGACGGCCTCGACGTCCTGTTCTGCGGCATCAACCCCGGGCTGCTGACCGCCGCCACGGGCCATCACTTCGCCCGCCCCGGCAATCGCTTCTGGCCCGTCCTCCACGCCTCCGGCTTCACGCCCCGCCGGCTGGCCCCGGCGGAGCAGGGCGAGCTGCTCGCGTACGGACTCGGGATCACCAATGTGGTGGCCCGGGCCTCCGCGCGGGCCGACGAGCTGACGGACGAGGAGTACCGGGAGGGCGGGCGCGTTCTCGTGGAGAAGGTCCTCCTGCTGCGGCCGAAGTGGCTGGCGATAGCCGGTGTGACCGCCTATCGCGTCGCCTTCGGCGACAAGAAGGCGAAGATCGGGCCGCAGGAGCGGACGATCGGGGAGACGCGGATCTGGGCGCTGCCCAGGATGGCCGAGGAGTACGGGCGGCTGCGCGCCGCCGTGAGCGACGGGTAGGCCCTGGCGCTCGCCCCCTCGACTCCCACCGGCTACGATCCGTCGGCAAAAGGAGCGCAAAGCGAGGAGGCGGGCAACGTGGGGCGGCTCACCGGCGGGGATCCGTCGCTGCTGCGGCGGATCAATTCGGCCGTGGTCCTGCACGCGCTGCGCGCCGCCGAGGCCCCCACGCTCACGGACCTGGTCACGGTGACGGGCCTGTCCCGGCCGACCGTCGAAGGCGTGGTCGAGGGGCTGATCGACACCGGTCTGGTGGTGGAGGCGGCCGTCGACGAGAGCGCGACGCGCCGTCAGGGCCGCCCCGCCCGGCGGTTCCGCTTCCGGGTGGAGGCCGGGCATCTGCTGGGCGTCGAGATCGGCCCGCACCGCGTCGCCGCGCTGATGGCGGACCTGGGCGGACGGGTCATGGGCTCCGCGCAGGTGGAGGTCTCCGCGACCGCGTCGGCCGACGAGCGCCTGGAACAGGTGCGGGTGGCCGTCGCCGACCTGCTCAAGCGCTCGGGTGTGGCCCGTAGTTCGCTGCGGGCCGTGGGCGTGGCCACCCCCGGCATCGTGGAGGCGGACGGCACCGTACGGCTGAGCACGGCGCTGCCGGGCTGGACGGGGCTGCCGCTCGGAGAGCGGCTGCGCCGCTCGTTCCGCTGCCCGGTGCTGGTGGAGAACGACGCCAACGCGGCCGCCGTGGCCGAGCACTGGAAGGGCGCGGCCCGGCAGTCCGACGACGTCGTGTTCGTGCTGGCCGGGCTGAGCCCGGGCGCCGGCGCGCTGATCGGCGGGCGGCTCCACCGGGGTTTCGGGGGCGCGGCCGGGGAGATCGGCGCGCTGCATCTGCTGGGGCGCGAGGCCACCCCCGAAGAGGTCCTCTCCCCCACCGGGGAACCGCTGCATCCGCTGGACGAGGCCCAGGTGGCCGAGGTGTTCGCGCTCGCGGCGCGGGGGGACGAACGCGCCCGGGCCGCCGTGGAGCGGTATCTGCGCAGGCTCGTGCACGACGTGGCGGCGCTGGTGCTGGCGCTGGACCCGGAACTGGTCGTGGTCGGCGGCTGGGCCGCCGGCCTGGACGGGGTCCTGGAGCCGCTGCGCACCCAGCTGGCCCGCTACTGTCTGCGGCCGCCGCTGGTGGCCCAGTCGCTGCTGGGCGAGGCGGCGGTGGCCACGGGGGCGCTGCGCCTGGCCCTCGACCACGTCGAGAAGCAGCTCTTCGCGGTCGAGAGCACGGTCACCGCCCGGCGGTGACCGGCGGCGGCCGGCGCGTCAGCCCGCCAGGAGCTGTACGGCGGGGGCCGTGGCGTCCCCGAAGGTCAGCCGGCAGGTGTCGGCGCGGTACGTGGCCACGGCGACGGCGGCGGTGCGCCCGCCCGAGAAGTAGCGCGTGGTGACGACGAGGACGGGTGAACCGGGCAGCCTGTCGAGCTGCTTGGCGTCGTCGGCGCGGGCCGAGCCGAGCTCCACGGCCTGGTCCTGCCCCTCCATCCGCAGCCGCTGGAGCTCGCGCAGCACGGCGTGGGCGCGGGCCGGCCCGGTGGGCGGCTCGTCGGCGGCGAGGCCGGGCACGCTGGCGGCGGGCACGTACAGCACCTCGGTGGCGACCGGCTGGCCGCGCGTCTTGCGGGTGCGACGGACGGTGTGCAGCGATGTGGCCGGATCCATGTCGAGGAGCCGGGCCACAGCGGCCGGCGGAACCTGCTCGGCACCGTCGACGGGCTGCCAGGCATCGCCGGGCGCGCCGGGCCAGGAGTGCTCGGGGTCGGTGACCGCGACCCCCATCCGGGGCGGGGCGACGGTGGTGCCGACGCCGCGCCGGCGCTGCAACCGGCCCTCGAGCTCCAGTTGCTCCAGCGCCTGACGGAGCGTGGCCCGGGCGACGCCGAAACGGGCCGCGAGCTCACGCTCGTTGGGCAGGATCTCACCCACCCCGAACTCGGAGTCGAGTGCGTCACTGAGGACGGTCTTCAGGTGCCAGTACTTGGGCTCCGGCACCGATTCCAGCTGCGTGCT
Organism: Streptomyces hesseae; assembly: GCF_031845785.1. Classification (NCBI taxonomy): domain Bacteria; kingdom Bacillati; phylum Actinomycetota; class Actinomycetes; order Kitasatosporales; family Streptomycetaceae; genus Streptomyces; species Streptomyces hesseae. Next base: position 125,226 of record NZ_JAVRFI010000011.1, on the reverse strand, counting down.
CCCCACCCTGACCCTCCGCAAAGGCTTTTCGCGCGCTTATTTATTAAAGGTTGTTGCAGTATGCCTGCGACCATAGGGCGGTGCGCTTACTTGGTCAAGACCAATGGCGTCGCGAACCGGACACTGTCAGTGCCCTCCGATACCGTCGGATACGGTTATTGATCACCAGTACGAGTCGGTGGGGAATCGACGGAACGTCAAGGGGGCGCACGATGCGACAGGTCCCGGACCAGGTCACGGTGGTCACCGGAGCGAGCAGGGGCATCGGCGCCGCGGTCGCGCTGCGGCTGGCGCGCGCGGGTCACGCGGTGGCCATCGGCTACGAGCGCTCGGCGGACGCCGCGGAGAAGACGGCCGAGGCGGTGCGCGCGGAGGGCGTGGCGGCGGTCGCCCTCCAGGTCGACACCAGCGTCGAGAGCGAGGTCGACGCCTTCTTCGAGGCGGTGAAGGAGCGGCTGGGCGCGGTCACCGGCCTCGTCAACAACGCCGGGATCACCGGGCTGTTGGGCCGTTTCACGGAGACCCCCGTGGAGCAGATGCGCCGCGTGGTCGACGTCAATGTCACCGGCGCGCTGATCTGCGCCCGGCGGGCGGCGCTGGAGATGTCGACGAGCCACGGCGGGCAGGGTGGCGCGATAGTCAACATCTCCTCGGCCGCCTCCACCCTGGGCAGCCCGGGCGAGTACGTGCACTACGCGGCGAGCAAGGCCGCCGTGGACGCCATGACGATGGGCCTGTCCAAGGAGCTGGCCGCCGAGGGCATCCGGGTCAACTCCGTCCAGCCCGGCATGATCGTCACGGACATCCACGCCGCGATGGGCGACCCCGAGCGACCCTGGCGCAAGGCCGGCGGCATACCGATGGGCCGCCCCGGCGAGCCCGAGGAGGTCTCCGGGGCGGTGGCGTGGCTGCTGTCGCCGGAGGCGTCGTACACCACGGGCGCGGTGCTCCGCGTGGCCGGCGGGCTGTAGCCGTACCCCGGCCGGGGCGTCAGGGCAGCACCCCCGTCAGCTTGTCGGGATTGCGCATGACGTGGATCTCCGTGATGAACCCGTCGGTGGTCTCGACGCTGACGACGGTGTCGGGCAGCCCCCGGGACAGCACCAGCACCGCCGGGGCACCGTTGACCTCGACGATCCGGACCTCCGGGTCGGTGATCGGCTTGGCGGCGATGGCCAGCAGGAAACGGGCGACCTTGTCGGCGCTCTCCAGCACGCGCAGCGGGCCCTTGGCCTTGCCGCCGCTGTCGCCCACGAGGCGGACGCCGGGGGCGAGGAGGGCGAGCAGGTCCTCGACGCTGCCGCCGGTGGCGGCGGCGAGGAACCGCTCGGTGAGCTCCCGGCGGCCCGCGGCGTCGACGTCGAAGCGCGGTCTGCGCTCCGCCACATGGCGGCGGGCCCGCCCGGCGAGCTGCCGCACGGCCGCCTCCGTGCGGTCGAGGGCCTCGGCGATGTCCGCGTAGGGGAAGCCGAAGGCCTCGCGGAGGACGAAGACCGCGCGCTCCAGCGGGGAGAGCGATTCGAGGACGACGAGCAGGGCGAGGGAGACGGTGTCGGCGAGCACGGCCCGTTCGGCGGTGTCGGGGACGGTCGTGCCGAAGTCGGTGGCGACGGGCTCGGGCAGCCACGGCCCCACATAGGTCTCGCGCCGCGTCTGCGCCAGGCGCAGCCGGTCGAGGGCCAGCCGGGTGGTGACGCGCACGAGATAGCCGCGCGGGTCGCGGACGTCCTCGCGGTCCGCCGCCGACCAGCGCAGCCATGCCTCCTGGACGACGTCCTCCGCGTCGGCGAACCGGCCGAGCATCCGGTAGGCCACCCCGTTGAGGGTGGTGCGGTGTTCCTCGAAGACGTCGAGCAGGGAATCACTTGCGTTCACCTCCTCATCCCAGCGGAGGGGGTGGTGATTGTCCACGTGATCGCGCCCACGCTCTACCCAGTGGTAACCGTTGCTGACATCCTGTCTCGGTACGTCGCCCCACGGATGACGAGGAGCACCGCCCATGGCCGAGAAGATCTCCTTTCCCGTCGACACGCCCTCCGGACCGCGCACGGCCACGGTGGTGTACGAACGCCTCGGCGGCGGGGAGCCCATGGTTCTGCTGCACGGGATCGGCCACCATCTCCAGGTCTGGGACCCGGTGGTGGGCCTGCTCGCCGCCGAGCACGACGTCGTCGCCGTCGACCTGCCGGGCTTCGGGCTCTCCCCCGGGCTGCCGGGCGGGATCTCCTACGACCTCAAGGGCGTGATCCCCGTGCTCGGCGCGTTCTTCGACGCCCTCGGCCTGGACCGGCCGCACGTCGTGGGCAATTCCCTCGGCGGCCTGATCGCCCTGGAGCTGGGGCACCGCAAGCTCGTGCGGTCCGTCACGGCGCTCTCGCCCGCCGGTTTCTGGACCGAGAACGAGCGCCGGTGGGCGTACGCGCTGCTGCGGGGCATGCGGACGGGCGCGCAGCGGCTGCCCGAGCCGACCGTGGCCCGGCTGGCCCGGACGGCCGCGGGCCGCGCGGCGCTGGCCGGCTCCATCTACGCCCGGCCGGGCCGCCGTTCGCCCGACGCCCTGATCGCCGAGACACGGGCGCTGCGCGAGGCGACGGGCTTCGAGGCCACCCTGGCCGCCGGACGCTCGCTGCTCTACACCCACGACGTGCCGGACGTGCCGGTCACCGTCGCCTGGGGCACCCAGGACCGGCTGCTCCTGCGGCGCCAGGGGGTGCGGGCGAAGAAGGTGATCCCCGGGGCCCGGCTGGTCCGACTGCCCGGCTGTGGTCACGTGCCCATGAACGACGACCCCGCGCTCGTCGCCCGCGTAGCGCTGGACACCTCGCGCTGAACGCTGTTCACGAGGAGTTCGGCTGCCGGGCACATGGCCCCGGTAGGAACGGAACGACCAGTGGAGGAAGAGGCGGCCGGGCTCCGTGGGGCCGGCCGGACACAGGAGGACGTTCTGATGGTGAAGGCGTACGGCCCGGGGGTCGGCCGGCGGTCGGTGCTGCGGGGCTCCCTGGCGGCCGCCGGGGCGGCCGCGCTGCCGCCGCTCGCGGGGGCGGCGCCCGCACAAGCGCTGTCCGCACGGGCGCCGTCCGCGCCGGCACAGCTCCTGTCGGGGCGGCCGAGCGCCGACTGGGGTGTGCAGGCCGGCGATGTGACAGCCTCGTCGGGGCTGGTGTGGGTGCGCTCGGACCGCCCGGCCCGGATGGTCGTGGAGACCTCGGCGACCGAGTCGTTCCGTAACGTCCGCCGCTGGACCGGGCCGGTGGTCGGCCCCGGCACGGACTTCACCGGCCGGACGGCCCTGCGCGGCCTGCCCGCCGGGGAGCGCGTCCACTACCGGGTGGTCCTCGCCGACCCCGACGACCCGCGGCGCACGAGCCGCCCGGTGTACGGCTCGTTCCGCACCGCCTCCACGCGCCGCGAGGACGTCCGGTTCCTCTGGTCGGGCGACCTCGCGGGGCAGGGCTGGGGCATCAACCCCGACCGGGGCGGCTACCGGATCTATGAGCACATGCGCCGGCTGGACCCCGACTTCTTCCTGTGCAGCGGCGACAACATCTACGCCGACAACCCCATCCCGGCGACCGTGGCCCTGCCCGGCGGCGGCACCTGGCGGAACATCACCACCGAGGAGAAGTCGAAGGTCGCCGAGACCCTGGCGGAGTTCCGGGGCGCGTTCCGCTACAACCTGCTCGACGAGAACCTGCGCCGCTTCAACGCCCAGGTGCCCACCATCGTGCAGTGGGACGACCACGAGGTGCACAACAACTGGTACCCCGGCCAGCTCCTGGACGACGCGCGCTACACGGAGAAGCGGGCCGATGTCCTCTCCGCGCGCTCGCTGAAGGCGTTCTCCGAGTACTTCCCCCTGTCCACCCTCACCCCCGACGCCGACGGGCGCGTCTACCGGGTGCTGCGCCACAGCCCGCTGCTGGATGTCTTCGTCCTGGACATGCGCACCTACCGGAACGCCAACTCGCCGAACCGGCGGCCCGACGACACCCAGGGCATCCTGGGCGAGCGCCAGCTGCGCTGGCTCAAGCGGGAGCTGTCGCGGTCCCGCGCGGTGTGGAAGGTGATCGCCTCCGACATGCCGCTGGGGCTGGTGGTCACCGACGGTCCGGTGAACTTCGAGGCGGTCGCGCAGGGCGACCCGGGCGCGCCGCTCGGCCGTGAGCTCCAGATCGCCGAGCTGCTGCGGCACATCAAGCACCGGCGGATCACGGGCACGGTCTGGCTGACGGCGGACGTCCACTACACCTCGGCGCAGCACTACGCCCCGGAGCGGGCGGCGTTCAAGGACTTCGCGCCGTTCTGGGAGTTCGTGTCGGGACCACTGAACGCGGGCGGCTTCCCGGCGGTGAAGCTGGACGGCACCTTCGGGCCGGAGCAGCCCTTCGTCAAGGCGCCCGCGACGGCGAACGTCCCGCCGGGGCAGGACAGCCAGTTCTTCGGCGAGGTGGCCATCGACGGAGGCAGCGGCGAGCTGACCGTACGGCTGCGGAGCGAGACCGGCGGCGTCCTGTTCACCAAGGTGCTCCAACCGGGGCGCGTCGGACAGTGACGCCCTCGCGGCACGGTGGGATGGTGGCGGTCTCACCCGTCGCGAGGAAGGTGCGGTGCCGTGGCCGAACAGGTGGATGTCGTCGTCATCGGGATGGGCCCCGGCGGCGAGCATGTCGCGGGCGGTCTGGCGGAGGCCGGGCTGGACGTGGTGGGCGTGGAGGCCGAGCTGGTCGGCGGTGAGTGCCCGTACTGGGCCTGTGTGCCCAGCAAGATGATGATCCGCGCCGGGAATCTGCTGGCCGAGGCCCGCCGGATTCCCGGTATGGCGGGCTCGGCGCGGGTCGACGCGGACTGGGGCCCGGTCGCCGCCCGGATCCGGGACGAGGCCACCGACGACTGGGACGACCGGGTCGCCGCCGACCGGTTCACCGGGCAGGGCGGGCGGCTGGTGCGCGGCCGGGGGCGGCTCGCCGGTCCGGGGAAGGTGGCGGTCGGCGACGAGGTCTTCGAGGCCCGGCGCGGCATCGTCGTCGCCACGGGCAGCAAGCCGCAGATCCCACCGGTGCCGGGCCTCGACTCCGTGCCGTACTGGACCAACCGGGACGCGATCGCCGCGAAGGAGCCCCCGCGCTCGCTGCTGGTGCTGGGCGGCGGGGCGATCGGTGTCGAGCTCTCCCAGGTCTACGCCCGTTTCGGTACGCGCGTCACCGTCATCGAGGCGATGGGCGGCCTGATCCCCGCCGAGGAGCCGGAGGCGGGCGAGCTGCTGGCCGGGGTACTGCGCGCCGAGGGACTGACGCTGCGCACGGGCACCGGGGCGGCGCGGGTGCGGCACGACGGCGACGCGTTCGTGCTGGAGCTGGCGGACGGCTCGGAGCTGACGGGCGATCAGCTGCTGGTGGCCACCGGCCGCCACGCGGACTTCTCCGGGCTGGGGCTGGACACCGTCGGCCTCGACCCGTCGGTCCGGGCGCTGCCGACGGACGGCTGGATGCGGGTGGCGCCGGGGCTGTGGGCGCTGGGCGATGTGACCGGGCACGGAGCTTTCACTCACGTGGCGATGTACGAGGCGGACATCGTGCTCCGCGAGATCCTCGGCCGGGGCGGCCCGGACGCCGACTATCGCGCCCTGCCCCGGGTGACCTTCACCGACCCGGAGGTCGGCGCGGTCGGCCTGACCGAGAAGCAGGCCCGCGACAAGGGGCTGCGGGTGCGCACGGGGTGCTCGAAGGTGCCGGACTCGGCGCGCGGCTGGATCCACAAGGCGGGCAACGAGGGCCTGGTCAAACTGGTCGAGGACGCCGACCGCGGGGTGCTGGTCGGCGCGACGGCGGTGGGGCCCATGGGCGGCGAGGTGATGTACGGCCTGGCGGTGGCGGTCCAGGCGGAGGTGCCCGTGGCCACGCTCCGGCACATGATCTACGCCTATCCCACCTTCCACCGGGGCGTGGAGGACGCGCTACGGGCGCTTGAGACATCCTGACCCCCGCCGTGTAAACATCAGGAAAATCCTCCCAGCAGGCACAGAAACGAACAGAAGCGTCCTTTACTCATCGGACACAGGGCGTTCGTGATCGCGCAACACCGCTCCGTCAGGGTGGCCGCATGACCGACGAGACCATCGCGAAGAGCTCCCACCGGCACCACTGGCGCCGGGACCTGGTGGAACTGGCCGCCCTGTTCAGCGCGGTCGCCATCGCCGACTCCGTCGCCGACACCGTCGTCCACGGCCCCGACGGCCCCGTGCTGCTGGGAGCCTCCGCCGCGGCGCTGCTGGCCACGGCCGCGTTCCACACCTGGTGGGCGCGGCGCCGCGGCCCCGCGCCCCCGGCACCCGCCCCCGGCACCGTTCCCGCCCCGCCCGCCACGGCCGACGGCACCACGCCCGCCACCACGCCCACCGCCCGGCACGGCGGCGCCACGACGCTGTGGCGGATGCGGACGACCGTACGTGACGAGCCCGGCAGCCTGGCCGCCCTCGGCCTGGCCCTCGCGGGCCTCGGCGTCGACATACTGTCCCTCCAGACCCATCCGCTGGGCGACGGCACCGCCGACGAACTGCTGCTGCGCGCCCCCGCCGCCCTGGGCCCCGCCGAGCTCACCCGGGCCGCCGCCGAGGGCGGCGGCCGGGACACCTGGCTGGAGCGGGCCGACGCCCATGACCTGGTGGACGCCCCCACCCGGGTCCTCCACCTCGCCACCCGCACCGCCCTGGACTCCGCCGAACTGCCGCTCGCCCTGCGCCGGCTGCTGGGCCGCTGCACCATCCGCTCGATACCGGCCACCCGTTCCGGCGCGGCCGGCGAATCCGTACCGGACGACGGGGTGTGCGAGGGGACGGTGATGCGGCTGCGCGAACCCTCCGGCGGCACCATCACCATCGACCGCCCGTATCTGTCCTTCACCCCGACCGAGTTCGCCCGCGCCCGCGCGCTGGTCGAGCTCGACGCCCGCCTGGGCCCGCGCGCGGCGCACCCGGACGATGTGCTGACGCTGCCCGAGGGCGGCGAGATCACCGTCCGGCGCGCCGGCACGGGCGATCTGGCCGCCGCCCGGGAGATGCACGAGCGCTGCTCCCCGGCGACGCTCTCCCAGCGCTACCACGGCCCCCTCGGCAACGCCGACCGCTATCTCCACCACCTGCTGAGCCCCCGCTTCGGCCGCACCCTGGCCGCGTACACCGCCACCGGACGGCTGGTGGCGCTGGGGCATCTGCTGTGGGACGGCGACGAGACCGAGGTGGCGCTGCTCGTCGAGGACGGCTGGCAGCGGCGCGGGGTCGGCGGCGAACTGCTGGGCCGGCTGGTGGCCATGGCCGCCGAGGCGGGCTGCGAGAGCGTCTACGCCGTCACCACCGCCGCCAACACCGGGGTCGTCGCCGCCATGCGCGCCCTGGAACTGCCCCTGGACTACCAGATCGAGGAGGGCACGCTCGTCATGACCGCCCGTATCGCCGCCCGGCCCCCGGCCACCCCGGAGCGTCCCGTGGCCGTACGCCGCGCCACGGGCGGCTGACTTGGCGGCCCGCCGGAGGAAAAACCGGTGACGCGGCGGTACCGCGCGTACGAGGATGGGCGCATGCCGAACACCACCAGCGCAGAACTGCCCCGCCAGGTCGCCGACGCCTATGTCACCGCTTTCATCGAGCTCGATCCGATCACCGGAACCTTTCTGGGGGTCGCGGAGAGCTCCCGGCGGCTGCCGGACTTCTCCCCGGCGGGAGCGCGGGCCGTCGCCGACCTGGCCCGCGCCACCCTGGAGGCGCTGACCGAGGCCGAGGCGCGGCCGGGCGGGGACAGCGACGGCGAGCGGCGCTGCGCCCGGCTGCTGCGCGAGCGGCTGACCGCCGAGATCGCCGTGCACGACGCGGGCGAGCACCTGCGCACGGTCAGCAATATGCACTCGCCGCTGCACATGGTGCGCGAGGTGTTCACGCTCATGCCGCTCGACGGCAAGGACGACTGGTCGGCCGTCGCCGAGCGGCTGCGCGCCGTACCGGCGGCCCTGGAGGGCTATCGCGCCTCCCTCGCCGAGGGTCTGTCGCGGGGGCTGCTCGGCGGCCCCCTCCAGGTGACCACGGTGCTGGGGCAGTTGACCGAATGGATCGGCACGGGTGCGGGCTGGTTCGGCGACCTCGTCGCCGACGGGCCCGAGGAACTGCGCGCCGAGCTGGCGGAGTCGGCGCTCGTCGCCACGGGCGGCCTCGTCGCGCTGCGCGACTGGCTGCGGGACGTCTACGCCCCGGCCGTCGAGGGCGCGCCGGACGTCGTGGGCCGTGAGCGCTACGCCCGCTGGTCCCGCTACTGGAACGGCACCGACCTGGACCTCGACGAGGCGTACGCCTACGGCTGGTCCGAATTCCACCGCATACTCGGCGAGATGCGCGTGGAGGCGGAGAAGATCCTGCCGGGCGCGAAGACCCCGTGGGAGGCACTGGCCCACCTCGACGCGCACGGCACCCACATCGAGGGCGTCGAGGAGGTGCGGGTCTGGCTCCAGAAGCTGATGGACGAGGCGATCGAGGCGCTGGACGGCACCCACTTCGAACTGGCCGAGCGCGTCAAGCGCGTCGAGTCCCGCATCGCCCCGCCGGGCGGCGCGGCGGCGCCGTACTACAGCCAGCCGTCCGAGGACTTCTCCCGCCCGGGCCGCACCTGGCTGCCCACCATGGGCGAGACCCGCTTCCCGGTGTACGACCTGGTGTCGACCTGGTACCACGAGGGCGTGCCCGGTCACCACCTCCAGCTGGCGCAGTGGGTGCACGTCGCGGACCGGCTCTCCCGCTACCAGGCCACGGTCGGCCTCGTCAGCGCCAACTGCGAGGGCTGGGCGCTCTACGCGGAGCGGCTCATGGACGAGCTGGGCTTCCTCACCGACCCCGAGCGCCGCCTGGGCTATCTGGACGCCCAGATGATGCGCGCCACGCGGGTGATCATCGACATCGGCATGCACCTGGAGCTGGAGATCCCCGGGCACTCCCCCTTCCACCCCGGTGAGCGCTGGACGCCGGAGCTGGCGCGGGAGTTCTTCGGCATGCACAGCGGCCGCCCGGCGGACTTCGTCGACAGCGAGCTGGTGCGCTACCAGGGGATGCCGGCGCAGGCGATCGGCTACAAGCTCGGCGAGCGCGCCTGGCTCACCGGCCGGGAGACGGCACGCGCGGCCCACGGCACGGCGTTCGACGCCAAGGCCTGGCACATGGCGGCGCTGTCCCTGGGTTCGCTGGGCCTGGACGACCTGGTGACGGAGCTGTCGGCGCTCTGAGGCACGTACGGCTGCCGCGCCCCCCGTCGGGTGCGGCAGCCGTCGGGTGCGGCAGCCGTCAGCAGCCGCAGTCGGCGGCGCCGACGGGGGCGGTCAGCGGGTCGGGCTCCCGGACGCTCCTGCCCTCCCAGGTCTCCACCTCGTAGCCCTCGCGGATCCAGTACTCGATGCCGCCCAGCATCTCCTTGACGCGGTAGCCGAGGCAGGCGAGGGCGAGCGCGGCCCGGGTGGCGCCGTCGCAGCCGGGCCCCCAGCAGTACACGACGACGGGCACGGCGGGGTCCAGGAGTCCGGCGGCCAGCCGCGGGACGTCGGCGGTCGGCAGGTGGACCGCGCCGGGAATGTGCCCCTGGTCCCAGGCGGCGGTGGAGCGGGAGTCGACCACCGTGAAGTCCCCGCGACCGGTGGCCAGTGAGGCGTGGACGTCGGCGACGTCGGTGTGGAAGGCGAGCCGGGCGGCGAAGTAGGCCGCGGCCGCGGTGGGATCGGCGGGCGGAACGGCGAGGACGGGGCTGGCGGCACGGGCGGCGGTTGCGGTCATGCCCGGAAACCTACGGTCCGTGACCGGCCGCCGGAACCGGTGATCCCCGGCGAAACCATTGCCCTACCAGGGATTCCCCTGCTAGACATCGCACATGACCGGCTATTCCCCCGACGCCACCGACTGGCGCATACTCGACGCCCTCCAGAGCAACGGCCGGGCCGGCTACGCCGAGTTGGCCCGCGCGGTGAACATGTCCGCCAGCGCCGTGACCGAGCGGGTCCGCCGGCTGGAGGAGGCGGGCGTCATCGAGGGCTACACCGCGGTGGTGGACCCCGAGCGGCTCGGTCTACCGGTGCTGGCGTTCGTCCGGCTCCGCTATCCGAACGGCAACTACAAGCCGTTCCACGATCTGCTGGACTCGACTCCCGAGATCCTGGAGGCCCACCACGTCACCGGTGACGACTGCTTCGTGCTGAAGGTCGCCGCCCGTTCCATGCGCCACCTGGAGGAGGTGGCGGGCCGGATCGGCGGGCTCGGCGCGGTGACCACGAGCGTGGTCTACTCCTCGCCGCTGCCCCGCCGCCCGTTCAGCCGGCGGACGCCGCCCGGTGCCGGACGGACGAGCCCGACCGCTCCTTGACGATGTGCAGTTGCGCGGGGACGCGCTGTCTGAGGTCGGCGACGTGGCTGACGATGCCGACCGTGCGGTCGCGCTCGCGCAGCGAGTCCAGGACGTCGAGGACCTCGTCGAGGGCCTGCTCGTCGAGGCTGCCGAAGCCCTCGTCGATGAAGAGGGTGTCCAGGCGGACGCCGCCCGCCTCCTCCGTGACCACGTCGGCGAGGCCCAGGGCGAGGGCCAGCGAGGCGAAGAAGGTCTCACCGCCGGAGAGCGTGGCGGTGTCGCGCTCGCTGCCCGTCCAGGCGTCCACGACGTGGAGGCCCAGGCCGGAGCGGCCGCGCCCGGAGGTCCGGGCGTCGGAGTGGACGAGCGTGTAGCGCCCGCCCGACATCCGCCGCAGCCGGACCGTCGCGGCGGCGGCGACCTGCTCCAGCCGGGCGGCCAGGACGTACGACTCCAGGCGCATCTTGCGCTCGTTGCGGGCGGAGGTGCCGGCGGCGAGCGAGGCGAGCTCGGCCACCCGGTGGTACTCCGCGCGCAGCGGGGCCAGGCGGCGGGCGTCGGTGCCGGCCTCGGCGGAGAGCCGGTCCAGTTCGTCGCAGCGGGTCCGGGCGGCGGCCTCCTCGGCGGAGGCGTGCCGCAGCAGCCGGGTCGCGGCGTCGGCGGCCGCGCGGGCCGCCTCCGGGTCGGCGGGCGGCAGCGCGGCGGCCTCCGCCGGGCCGGGGTCGGCCAGTTCGGCGGCGACGGCCGCCTCCTCGCGCCGCCACGCCTCCTCCCGTTCTTCGAGTTCCCGTCGCGCAGGGGCGCTCAGCAGCGCCTCAGCGGCCTGGGCGGGGGTGCCGAAGCCGGCGCGGTAGGCGGCGTCGGCGAGCCGGTCGTCGGCCTCCTTGAGCTGGTCCGCCGTGCGGGCCGTCTCCCGTGCGGCCTCGGCGGCGCCGGCGACGAGGCCCACCCGGCGCTCCAGCAGCGCGGCGCGGTGGGCGACGCTCTCGGCGCCGTCCCGGGCGCGGTCCAGCTCCCGGGTCAGGGCGCGGAGTTCCTCGTCGAGGCTGTCCCGGCGCGTGGCGTGGGCGGCGAGGCGCAGCCGGGCCTCCTCCTGCCCGGCGCGGCGCCGCTCGTGCTCGTGCTCGGCGCTCTGAAGGGCCTGGCGGGCGCGGTGGAGGTCCTCGGCGGCGGCGCGGGCCCCGGCGTGGGCGCGGGCCAGGTCGTCGACGAGGGCGGTGAGGTCGGCGACGGTGGCCTCGCCCGCGTCGGCGGTGGCCACGGCCAGTTCTTCGCGCAGGGGCCGTAGCGCCCGGTCGGCGGCGTCGCGGGCCTCGTCGGCGCGGCGGCTCGCGGCCAGCGCGGATTCCTCGGCGGCGCGGTCCACCTGTCCGGCGTCGGCGCGGGCCGGGCCGGGGTGTTCGGTGGCGCCGCACACGGCGCAGGGTTCGCCGGGCGTGAGCTCGGCGGCGAGCTCGGCGGCGATGCCGCGCAGTCTGCGTTCCTTGAGGTCGAGCCAGTGCTCGTGGGCGGCGACGGCCTCCTCGCGGGCGCGCAGCAGCCGGGCCTCGGCGGTGGACACCTCGTGGGCGAGGCCGTCGCGGCGGCGGGCGGCGGCGAGCCGCTGCCGTTCGGTCTCCAGGCGTGCGGCGAGGCGTTCGGCCTGCCCGGCGGCCTCCTGTGCCTCGTCGACGCGCCGTTGGTGGTCCCGGCGGGTGGCGTCCCAGCCGGCCAGCCAGTCGGCGGCCTCGGCGAGGAGGGCCTCGTCGGCGTCGGCGGCCCGCTCCAGTCCCTTGGTCTCGGCGGTGATCGCGGCGGCGCGGTCCTCGGCCCGGCGGGCGGCGGCGAGCGAGCCGAGCTCCTCGCGGAGGGCGTGCTCCAGGGCGCCGAGCTCCTCGGCGCCGGCCTCGCGCCGCTCGGCGGGGAGCGGCGTCCTGGCCCGGTGCTCGGCCTCGGCCGCGGCCCGGTGCCCGGCCTCGGCCCGGTCGCGCGACTCCAGCGCGGGCGCGACGACTTCGGCCGCCCGCCCCCGCGCGAGCCGCTCGCGCAGCGCGTCCCGCTCCTCCCGCCCCTCCGCGAGGGCGGCGGCGCGCCGCAGGGCGTCGGCGTACCGCCGCTGCGACCGCTCCAGATCGCGGGCCTCGTCGGCGCGCTGCCGCGCGACGTGATACCCGCGCTCGGCGGCGCGGGCCGCCGCGCCGGCGATGTCCCGCCGCTCCCGCGCGTGCGTACGGGCGAGGGCCGCCCACTCCAGCACGGCCTCGGCGAGCCCGGCGTCGCCGGGCGCGAGCGGCACGGGCGCCGAGGCCCGGCCCCGGCCACCGCGGGGCGCGGGCACGCGCCCGGCCGCCGGGCGCGGCACGGCAGCGCCCTCCGCGTCCGGAGCCGTCGCCGGGTGCGGCGCGCCCACCTCCGGCAGGGTCGGGTCCGCGGCCGCCTGCCGCATCCGGTGGCCGAGGGCGAGCAGGCGTTCGTCGCCCGCGCGCACCCGTGCCTCCGCCGCGCGGCGGAGCTCCGCGAGGTGTTCCTCGACCGCGGCGAAGCGGCCGGTGTCGAAGAGGCGGCCGAGGAGCCGGGCGCGGGCGCCGTCCTCGGCGCGCAGGAAGCGGGCGAAGTCGCCCTGCGGCAGCAGGACGACCTGGCAGAACTGCTCGCGGTTCATGCCGAGCAGCCGGGTGACCTCCTCGCCGATCTCGTCGTGGGAGCGGCTGAGCGCCTTCCACTCCGTGGCCCCGGCGGGCAGTTCGCGCAGCGCGCTGTACGCCTTCTCCCGTGTGAAGCCGGTGCCGCGCTTCTTGGGGCGGGGCTGCTCGGGGCGCCGGGTGAGCTCCAGGCGCCGTTCGCCGACGGTGAGTTCGAGGACGACCTCGGTGGCGGTGCCGGGGTCGGCGTGGTCGCTGCGCAAGGTGAGGCCGGTGCCCTGCCGGGCGCCGGGCACGCCGCCGTAGAGCGCGTAGCAGACCGCGTCGAGGACGGAGGTCTTGCCCGCGCCGGTGGGCCCGTGGAGGAGGAACAGTCCCGCGCCGGCGAGCTCGTCGAAGTCGATGTGCTGGGTGCCGCCGAAGGGCCCGAAGGCGGTCAGGGTGAGCCGGTGGAGCCTCACGGGGTCACCTCGCGGGCGGCCTCGTCCAGGCGGACGGAGTCGAGCGCGGCGGTGAGCACGGCGCGCTCGGCCGCGTCGGGTCCGTCGCCGCCGCGTACGTGGGCCACGAAGTCCTCGGCGATCTGCTGGTCGGTGCGGCCGCGCAGCCGCGAGGCGTAGGAGGCGAGGGGGTCCTCGGGGGCCCGGTCGGGTTCGAAGACCAGGCTGAGGGTGTGGGGAAAGCGGTGGGTGAGCCGGGCCATGGGCTCGTGGGGGCGTTCCGGGTCGGTGAGGGTGGCCTCGACCCAGGCGTCCTCGTGCCGCTCCAGGCCCGGGTCGGCGAGGAGCTCCTCCAGCCGGCCGCGGATCCGGGCGAGGCGGCGCGGTACGGGGCAGTCGAGGCGCTCGGCGGTGACGGTGCCGTCCCCGTCGAGGTCGACCAGCCACATGGTCTTGCGGTGGTTCGCCTCGGAGAAGGAGTAGGCGAGCGGGGAGCCGGAGTAGCGGACGCGGTCGGTGATGGCCTGGCTGCCGTGGAGGTGGCCGAGGGCGGTGTAGTGGACGCCGTCGAAGACCTCGGCGGGGACGGCGGCGACGCCGCCGACGGTGATGTCGCGCTCGCTGTCGCTGGTGGTTCCCCCGGCGACGAAGGCGTGGGCGAGGACGACGGCGCGGGTGCCGTCGGGCCGCCCGGCGAGGTCGGCCCGTACCCGGTCCATGGCGGCCCGGAGCACGGCCGTGTGCCCGGCCCTGTCGGCGCCCAGCCGCTCGCGGACGAGGGCGGGCTCGAGGTAGGGCAGGCCGTAGAAGGCGACGTCGCCGTGGTCGTCGGCGAGGAGGACGGGCGTGCCGCAGCCGTCGGGGTCGGTGCGCAGGTGTATCCCGGCGCGCTCGATGAGTCCGGCGCCGACTCCGAGGCGGCGGGGCGAGTCGTGGTTGCCGGAGATCATCACGGTGGGGACGGCGAGCTCGGCGAGCCGGTGGAGGGCTTCGTCGAAGAGCTCGACGGCGGCGAGCGGGGGAACGGCCCGGTCGTAGACGTCGCCGGCGACGAGCACGGCGTCGACGCGGTGCTCGCGGACGGTCCGTACGAGGTGGTCGACGAAGGCGCGCTGGGCCTCCAGAAGGTTCACGCGGTGGAAGGACCGTCCGAGGTGCCAGTCCGAGGTGTGCAGCAGTCTCACAGGACGGCTCCGGCCCGCATCGTCTCGTCCCCTTCGCTGTGGTCCCCGGTATCGGTGGGCGCTTGTGTCACACCTGTTCCGGACGGCACTCTGTCCAGTTCCGTCCCCCAGTTTCGCATCCGGGCGGGGGCCGGGCGGCACGATCGGCCGGAAAGCGGGCGGCGGCCCGCCGGGGGTCAGACGTCGCCGTAGGCCTCCCCGCCCAGTTCCAGCCGGGCCGAGCCCGCCGTGGCGTCGGCGAGCCAGGAGCGGAAGGACTCGACGTCCGCCTCGGGCAGCCCGATCTCGATGCTGACGCCCGTGCCGTAGGTCACGTTCCGCACCTCGCGGCCGGTGGCGCGCAGCTCGTTCTCCAGCTTTCCGGCGCGCTGGTGGTCGACGGTGACGGTCGCCAGCCGGAAGCGGCGCCGGGTGATGGTGCCCAGGGTGTCGAGGGCCTCGCCGACCACACCGCCGTAGGCGCGGATGAGCCCGCCGGCGCCGAGCTTGATGCCGCCGAAGTAGCGGGTGACGACCGCGACGACGTAGCGGGTCTCGCGCCGGACGAGCATCTGGAGCATGGGTACGCCCGCGGTGCCGCCGGGCTCGCCGTCGTCGCTGGCCTTCTGGACGGAGCCGTCGGCGCCGATGACGTAGGCCCAGCAGTTGTGGCGCGCGGTGGGGTGCTCCTTGCGGATCCGGGCGATGAAGGCCTGGGCCTCCTCCTCGGTCGCGGCGGGCGCGAGCGCGCAGATGAAGCGCGACTTGTTGATCTCGATCTCGTGCACGCCCTCGCGCGCGACCGTCCGGTATTCGTCGTGCATCCCGTAAGCCTAAATCGTCCCCCGATCCGGTCCGGATCTTGGCCGGATCTTGCGGGTGATCCCGGGAATGGTGGGATGGGGAAGCTCGTTGAGCGGGCATGTACGCAGAACCGGGGATCATCCGGAAGATCATCGAGGGGACCGGGCCCACCTGGGCGGTGGTCGGTCTGTCAGCAAATGAGCAGCGCGCGGCGTTCGGCGTGGCCGAGTTCCTCCAGCGCCATGGCAAGCGCGTCGTGCCCGTGCACCCCAAGGCCGAGACGGTGCACGGCGAGCGGGGGTACGCCTCGCTCTCGGACATCCCCTTCGACGTCGACGTCGTGGACGTCTTCGTCCGCTCGGAGTTCGCGGGCGCGGTCGCGGACGAGGCGGTCGCGGTGGGCGCGAAGGCCGTCTGGTTCCAGCTGGGCGTGATCGACGAGGACGCGTACGAGCGGACGCGCGCGGCCGGACTGCCGATGGTCATGGACCGCTGCCCCGCGATCGAGATCCCCCGGCTGCGCTGAGGTCCCGTCCCTCCTTGTCACCCCCATGTCCCCGCGGCGGGCGTGCGCTAGCGTCAGTTCATGATCGTTGCGCGTATGGCCCGCCCCGAGGACGCCGCCGAGATCGTCCGGCTGCGTCGAGTGATGTTCGCCGCGATGAGCGGCCACGACTCCCCCGGCCCCTGGGAGGCCGCGGCCGAGGAGATAGCGCGCCGGCAGCTCGCGGAGACCGGGCGGCCGGGGCTCGTCGGATTCGTCGTGGACGGCGAGCCGGCCGTCGACGGTGCCGGCCCGGAGGACGCGCCGCGTCTGGCCGCGTGCGCGGTCGGCCGGATCGAGGAGCGGCTGCCCGCCCCGGGGCACCCGACGGGCCTGTTCGGCTTCGTCTTCAACGTGTGCACCGATGTCCGTTACCGGGGGCGGGGTTTGGCCCGTGCGACGACGGAGGCGCTGCTCGACTGGTTCGCCGGGCAGGGCGTCACGCGCGTCGATCTCCATGCCACGGACGACTCCGAGCGTCTGTACCGCGACCTCGGTTTCGCCGAGCACTCGCTGGCGCTGTCGCTCGACGTATCGCGGCGGCCGAACGGTGTCAGCCGGCGAGACCGTCCAGGACGGTGACCCCCGGCAGCGACGCGATGGCCTTGCCGGGCACGATGAGCTTGCCCCGGCGGCTGCCGCTGCCGATGAGCACGTACGGGCTGTCGGCGACGGCCGCGTCCACCAGCACGGGCCAGCCGGCGGGCAGCCCGATCGGGGTGACGCCGCCGTACTCCATACCCGTCCCGGTGAGCGCGGTGTCCATGGCCGCGAACGAGACCTTGCGCGCGCCGAGATGGCGGCGTACGACGCCGTTGACGTCGGCGCGGGTGTGGCCGAGGACGACGCAGGCGGCGAGCGTGGTCTCCCCGCCGCGCTTCGCCGCGACGATCACGCAGTTCGCGGACTTCTCCAGCAGCCACTGCCCGTAGTGGGCCACGAGGACGGCGGTGTCGGCCTTCTCCGCCGCGGTGTCGACGTGGAGCAGCTCCTCCACGGGCACCGGGCCGCCCCAGCCCCGGATCGCCTCCGCCACGGGCGGGACCAGCAGCCCCAGCCGTTCGGCGGCGGGCCCGACGTCGTCGAACGCCTCCATGGGCGTCGGGTTCTCGCTCACGATCGTCACCGTAACAGCCCCGCCGGAGAGGGCGCCGGGGCGTCTCAGCGGGCGGGCGGGACGGCCACCGCCATGGTCATCTCGACCGGTTCGGAGCCGTCGTTGCGGTAGGTGTGCGGCACGTTCGCCTCGAAGGTGGCCGAGCTGCCGGCCGGCACCCGGTGCTCCGACCCGTCGACGACGAGGGTGAGCTCGCCGGCGGTGACCCGCAGCAGCTCGACCGTGCCGGGCGGGTGGGCGTCCGAGGCGCTGCTGTCGCCGGGCACGATCCGCCACTCCCACAGCTCCAGCGGGCCGCGCGCGTCGGTGCCGACGAGGAGCGAGGTGTGACTGCCGGCCTCGGTGGACCACATCCGCACCGCCTGCTCCCGGGGGACGACCCGGACGCGTGCGCCCTGGTCGTAGTCGAGGAGGGTGGTGATGCTGACGCCGAGCGCGTCGGCGAGTTTGACCGTGGTGCCGACGCTGGGGTTGGTACGGGCCTGCTCGATCTGGATGATCATGCCGCGGCTGACCCCGGAGCGGGCCGCCAGGGCGTCGAGGGTGAAGTTGCGCTCACCACGCCAGCGCTTGAGGTTACGGGCGAGTGACTGTGTGAGCTGATCGAGGTCCGTCACGTTCGATCCCGTCCAATATATTTTTCGCCAAGTTCAACATAATGAACTACGGTGTCCCGGACTCTTACTGTTCACCACACTGTACTGCGAGGTCCTTCCCATGACACCGGTCTTCGCCCTGGCCACCAGCCTCATGTGGGGGCTGGCCGACTTCGGCGGCGGTCTGCTCACCCGGCGCATGCCCGCCCTGACCGTGGTCCTGGTCTCCCAGCTGCTGGCCGTGGCCGCGCTGGGCTCCATCGTCGTCGCCACCGGCGGCTGGTCCGAGACCGGCCCCCAGCTCTGGTACGCGGTCGCGGCCGGCGTGGTCGGCCCGGCGGCGATGCTCGCCTTCTACCGCGCCCTGGCCCTCGGCCCGATGGGCGTCGTCTCCCCGCTGGGCGCGCTCGGCGGCGTCGCCGTGCCGATCGGCGTCGGGCTCGTCCTGGGCGAGCGCCCCGGTCTGCTCCAGCTCGCGGGCATCGCGGTCGCCGTCGCCGGCGTCGTCCTGGCCAGCGGCCCGGGACTCGGCGGCGCGCCCGTACAGCGCCAGACCCTGGTGCTCACGCTCGTCGCCGCCTTCGGCTTCGGCTCGGTGATGGCACTGATCGCCGAGGCCTCGCACAACCTCACCGGGCTCTTCCTCGCCCTGTTCGTCCAGCGTCTGTGCAATGTGGTGGTGGGCGCGGGCGCCCTCTACGCCTCCGTCCGCCGGGGCGCCCCGGCCCTGCCGGACAACGGCTGGCAGGGCATCCGCTCGGCGCTGCCCGCGCTCGCCTTCGTCGGCCTGGCCGATGTGGCCGCCAACGGCACGTACAGCATCGCGGCCAACAGCGGCCCGGTGACCGTCGCGGCCGTCCTCGCCTCCCTCTACCCGGTGGTCACCGCGCTGGCCGCCCGGGGCTTCCTGAGCGAACGGCTGCGCGGGGTGCAGGCCGCGGGCGCGGGCCTGGCGCTCGTGGGAACGGTCCTGCTGGCGACGGGCTGACGGCCGGGTACGGCCCCGGCGCGTCGCCGGGCCGTTCGCCGACGCTCCAGCGCCGGCGCTCAGACCTCGCGGTGGGCCTTCGCCAGTTCCAGGTACATCGCGGCGTTGAGCCGGATGTGCTCGCGCTCCTCCTCGGTCAGCTCCCGGCGCACCTTCGCGGGCACGCCCGCGACCAGTGAGCCGGGCGGCACCCGCATGCCCTGGGGTACGAGCGCCTGCGCGGCGACCAGTGAACCGGCCCCGATCACAGCGCCGTTGAGCACGGTCGCGCCCATGCCGATCAGCACGTCGTCCTCGACGGTGCAGCCGTGCAGCACGGCGTTGTGCCCGACGGTCACCCGCTCGCCGACGCACACCGGGAAGCCGGGGTCGACGTGCACGGTGCAGTTGTCCTGGATGTTGCTGTCGGCGCCCAGCGCGATCGGGCCGCAGTCGGCGCGCAGCACGGCGTGGTACCAGACGCTCGCCCCGGCGGCGAGGGTGACGTCGCCGAGTACGACTGAGGTCGGGGCCGTGAATGCCTCCGGGTCGATCTCCGGTTCCCGCCCGCCCACGCCGGCGATCAGCGCTCGCTCCGTCATCGCCCCGGTCCTCCCTTGATCCACACAACTGATCCACGCGACTGATCCACACGGCGCCCTTCGCGCCCCCGGAACGGTATCCCCCTCCGTCTCCGCCGCATATGACGATGGCCCGAATGTGTCACCTATGAATAACTTTCTGATGATTTGTACAGCCTCGTAGTGCCAGAGCGGATCACGAAGCTGGAGGACGCATGCCGAGTTCGACCCCACCACCCGTCATCGTGCTGATGGACGGCGACCCGCTCCGCAGGAGCTCGCTCGCCGAGACGATCGCGGGCTGGTACGAGCAGGACTTCCAGGTCCTGCAACTGGGCTCCGGCGAGTCCGCCGGCCTCGGCGCCCTGGCCGGGGGCGGCACACGGGTGGCGCTGGTGGCCGAGGTGGGCGAGGACAGCGCCGGGCTCGCCCGGACCGCCGAGGCGGCCAAGATCCCGGACGCGGCCGGCCTGGTGTCGCTGGTGCCCGACGGGGAGACGGCGGCCGTGACCGACGGCGGCGGCCCGGCGAAGGCAGGCTTCGTCGAGGAGGACGGCCTGCGGACGACGCACCTCCGGCTCGTCGACAACCTGCTGTACGACTGGTGGCTGGAGGCGCCGCCGGATCTGCGGAAGCTGTTCGGGTCCGTCGAGATCTCGGGGAACATCAAGGCCAAGGGGGCCTTCAGGATCCGGGAATTCCTCACCGGGTCCGGCGTCGTCTTCCGCTGGCCCAAGGACTCCCAGGGCAAGGACATCCTGGTCAAGGTGACCCCGCCGGGAAGCCGGACCGCCACGGAGCTCACGAACCCGACGCTCGTCCAGCTGGCGAAGGCGCTCGGGCTCCTGAACACGTCGCTGAAGGACTGGTACGACCTGGTGATCGTCGGCGGCGGGCCCGCCGGTCTGTCGGCAGCCGTCTACGCCGGCGCCGAAGGGCTCTCCACCCTCGTCATCGAGGACGACGTCCCCGGCGGCCAGGCGGGCACCTCGTCGAAGATCTGGAACTACCTCGGGTTCCCGGGAGGGATCCCCGGGCACACCCTGGCGACGTCCGCCTTGAAGCAGATCAAGGAATTCAAGGTGCACTGGCACCCGCTCGCCGTCGCGAAGGCCCTGCACCTGGGCACCGACACCGACCAGACCTGGGTGCTCCCCCACGAGGTCGAGCTCTCCGACGGAAAACGGATCAAGGCCGGTGCCGTCGTCATCGCCACCGGCATGACCTGGCGGCGACTGGACAAGAGCACTCGCGCCGACGAGCTGGAGGGCGCCGGCGTCTACTACCACGCCCTCATGACCGACCTCGACTACATCGAGGGCAAGGAGATTGCCATGGTCGGCGGAGGCAACTCCGTCGGGCAGGCCGCGGTCCACTTCGCGCAGAAGGCCAAGAAGGTCACATTGATCGTCCGGTCCGATCTCAAGGGCATGTCCCAGTACCTGGTCGACGCGATCGAGCGCCTGAAGAAGGCCCAGAAGATCGACGTGCTGCTGAAGACCGAGGTCAAGGAATGCGTGGCCGCGAAGACGAAGAAGGAACTGGCGGCCGTGAAGATCGGCCCCACCGGAAAGGAGCATCCCGCCAAGAGCACCCTCGACACCGAGTGGCTGTACGTGCTGATCGGCGGGGTCCCGAACACCAAGTGGCTGAGCGAGAGGGTTCTGCTCGCCCCCAACGGCACGGTCCTGACCGGACATCACGTCCCCGGCCAGGAGGAACGGCTCAAGCGGGTGGAGAAGGAGGTCCGCGAGCGCGCGAAGAAGGAGGGCCGGCCCCCCAAGAAGACCGAGGAAGAGGTGGCGAAGGCCGTCGAGGCCGCCAGGGTGCCGTCCACGGGGACCAGCGTCCCCGGGGTCTTCGCGGTCGGCGACGTCCAGTACGCGGCGCCGCCCCGCGTCGGCGGGGCGGTGGGCCGGGGTGCCGCCTGCGTCGCCGACCTGTTCGGCTACATCAAGGCGTACCCGTACCTCTTCCCGACCTACGCCGGAAAGACCGGCAAGGGCGGAAAGGGCGGAAAGAACGGCAAGGGCAAGGACTGAGCGGGAACGCCGAAGGCCCCCGGCAGCCGCCGGGGGCCTTCACGAGATACGCGTTACGCGTGGCGCGTGGCGCGTCGTCACTCCGCGGCGGCGACGGCCTCGGCCTCGGTGGACCGCCCGGCGGTCGCCTCGCTCTCGCGCGAGGCCTTCTTGGCCTTGATCCGCATCACCACGAAGGACCCCAGGCCGAAGAGCAGCGCGGCCACCAGGCCGAGCCAGGAGAACTTCCCGATCCATTCCTCGGCGACCTTGCCGACGGTGTAGATCAGCGCGACCGTACCGCCGGCCCAGACGATGCCGCCGAGGACGTTGGCGATGAGGAACTTCCAGTACGGCATCTTCAGCACACCGGCGAGCGGGCCGGCGAAGATCCGCAGCAGGGCGATGAAACGGCCGACGAAGACGGCCCACATGCCCCACTTGGTGAACGCCTTCTCGGCGGTGGCCACGTGGTGCGGGCCGAAGTGCTTGGGGAACTTGCGGCCCAGCCAGTCCAGCAGCGGCTTGCCGCCCTTGCGGCCGATCAGATAGCCGATGGAGTCGCCGATGATCGCACCCGCGACGGCGCACCCGCCGAGCACGTACGGGTTGATGTGGTCCTGCGAGGCGGCGAGCAGCGTGGCGCTGACGAGCACGATCTCACCGGGCAGCGGGATGCCCAGGCTCTCCAGTCCGATCACTCCGCCTACCAGGAGGTAGACGGCGATGGCCGGAACTGTCTCGAGCCATTCCTGGATGTGCAACGCCGGATCCTCCCCGGTTGACGGCCCGCTTGTACGCGGCCCGATGTGTACGACCTGCCCCCGGCGCGCCATGTCGCGCACGCCGGAAGACTACCTGGAGGTGAAGACTCGGATCCGGGTCCGCTGGTTGAGGCGGGACGGTCACATCTTCGCCACATCGTCTTCGCCACGCCGTCTTCGCCACGCCCTCGGGGAAGCCGTCCGGCTCAGGCGGCCTCCCGGGCCGTGTCGGCGTCCAGCGCGGCGCCGAGCCAGGCGTGGGCGGAGCCCGCGGTGGGCTCGGGCGGGCCGGAGGGCGGGCTGATCAGCTCGGCGACGAGCCCCCAGTAGTGATCGATCCGCGGATCCGCGGCGAGCTGGCCGCCCAGCAGCCGGCGGAAGGCCGGGGTGTCGGGCGTGCCACGGGCGTGGGCGTAGGCGGAGACGAAGCAGTCGAGCGCCTCGCCGGGCCGCGCCGGGCGCCCCGCCCGCAGCTCCGCCGAGGCCAGCGCGTACGCCTCGATCAGCCCGTCGTAGAGCACGGCCGGGCGGTAGCCCTCCTCGGGCCGGTGCACGGCGGGCCGGTTGTCCGCGCCGCCGCAGTCGCCGGAGACGAAGGCGTGCAGCCGGGCGAAGGCCAGCACCTGGGCGGGGGTCGGGTCCTCGGGGGGCGGAGGGACGGCCTGGTCGATGATCGCGGAGGCGAGCCGGGCCGGCAGCCTCCGGGGGATCCAGGCCCGCCAGAAGCGCACCAGCGAGGCCGTGCTGGGCGGGGTGGAGATGGAGCCGATCAGGAGCAGCCGGTCGGCGCGCTCCTGGGCCGGGCAGTCCCGGAGCAGTTGGAGGGCGGCCTCGCGCCAGCGCAGGGCGGCCATCCGCGAGCCGATCTCCCGCAGCCGCTCGGCGATGACGTCCTCCAGGACGCCGTCCAGGGCGCCGGCCGGGGCGTCCTCCCGGCCGAGGACCCGGCCCACGTCCGGTACCGGCAGGTCCAGGGTGCGCAGCGAGCGGATCAGCCGGAGCCGGTCGAGGGCCTCGGGGCCGTACCGGCGGTGGCCGCCGGTGCTGCGCCCGGCCTCGGGCAGCAGGCCGCGGTCGGAGTAGAAGCGGACTGTCTTGACGGTGGTGCCCGCGCGTTCGGCGAGCTCTCCGATGCTCCATGTGTCGTCGGCGGACAACGTGTTGAACCTCCCCCAGGTGGAGCTCTTACCGTACCGGCGAGCGCGGGCGGCCGGATCGGCCGGCCCGTGGACGACGGCTTACGAGGAGACGCGCATGACGGCATTCGTTCTGGTTTCCGAGGCCTTCACCGGCAGCTGGATCTGGCAGGAGGTGGTCGCGGGGCTGAGGTCGGCGGGGGCGGAGGCGCACCCGGTGACACTCACGGGCATGGGCGACCCGACCCGTCCGGCGGGTCCGGGGACGGACCTGGAGACGCACATCGAGGACGTGGCTCGGGCGATCGACAGCGTGGACGCGCCGGAGGTGGTGCTGGTCGGGCACGGCTACGGCATCCACCCGGTGCTCGGCGCGGCCGGGCGCCGCCCGGGGCGCGTGGCCCGGATCGTCTATCTGGACTCCGGTCTGCCGCAGGACGGTGACGCGCCGCTCAAGGTGGTGCCCGACCCGGCCGTCCACGAACTGCTGGCGGGGCGGGACGGGGGCGGCGACCGGCTGATCCCCGCGCCGGCCCTCGACGAGTGGGGACGCTGGGGCAGCCTCGACGGCGTCCCGGGCGAGGCGCTGGAGCGGCTGACCCGGCTCGCCGCGCCGCAGCCGGCGGGCACGTTCACCCAGCCGCTCCGGCTGCCGGAGGAGGTCGCCGGGCTGCCGACGACCGGTGTGCTGTGCACCGCCAACGGTTCCAGTATCGAGATGGTCGAGGCGTTCGTGCGGCTCGGCGACCCCCAGCTGCGGGCCCTCGTCGATCCCCGGGTGAGCTTCTTCGAGCTGCCCACCGGGCACTGGCCGATGCTCTCGTGCGCCACCGAGCTCGCCGAGGTGCTCGTACAGGCCGGCGCGGGCGAGGGGTACCGGCTGTCGGTGGACGGGCGACCGCGTGAGGAGTCGTTCCTCCTGGAGGTGCCGGAGATGCCCCGCGAGCGGGTGGGGCGGGTCGATCTCCACCTTCCGGACGCCGACGGCCCCCGCCCGGCGGTGGTGTTCGTCCACGGCGGCCCGTTCCCGGCCGACCTGCGGCCGACGCCCCGGGACTCGGCCACCTTCACCGGCTACGGCCGGTACGCGGCGAGCCTGGGCGTGGTCGGCGCGACGGTGGACCACCGGCTGCACGACCTGGCCGACTACGGGCGCGCGGCCGAGGACGTCGCGGCGGCGGTCGAGCTCGTCCGGGCCGATCCGCGCGTCGACGGCGAGCGCGTCGCGCTCTGGTTCTTCTCCGGCGGCGGGCTGCTGTCGGCGGACTGGCTGGCGGCCGCCCCGTCGTGGCTGCGCTGTGTGGCCGCGACGTACCCCGTCCTCGCGCCGATGCCGAACTGGGGGCTCGTCCCGGACCGCTTCCGTCCCGCCGAGGCGATACAGCGGGCTGGCCGGCTGCCGTTCGTCCTCACCCGGGTGCAGCTGGAGCGGCCGGAGATCGCCGCGACGGTCGTGGAGTTCCTGACCGCCGCCGAGAAGTGCGCGGCCGCCGTCGAGATCGTCGACGTGCCGGGCGGCCATCACGGGTTCGAGACGCTCGACCACACCGAGGAGGCCCGCCGGGCCGTGGAGCGGGCGATGGGGTCGGTGCTGGGGCATCTGCGGGGCTGACGCGTCGCGGCCGGATTCCCATCGCGGCCGTCTCCCGCGTCCCCGGCAGCATGGAGGTGTGGTGGATCGGTGACGACGGCTCGGTCAAGGACGCGTGCTAGTACGAGGACAACGGCGACCGGTAACCCGGCCCAGCGGCACCGGCCGCAGCCACGGCCACGGAGGTGACCGGTATGTCCGTGGCCGCGTCGGAGCGGGAGATCGCGGCCGGGCCACCACGGACATCTTGCCGCCAGGGATCGTCACCGCCACCACAGCGGTGTGGAATCTCCGGGATGCGGGACCTCCCGGGCTGATCGGCCAGTTGAGAATCAACTGCGGGACGGCCATCCGGATCGGCTTACTCCTGGCACATGGCGCCGCGCCGTCCACCAATCCTCGCAAGCAGGTGGCCAAGGGGCTGAAGCCGCGTTCTCCTCCGACCTGTCCGCTCCGGGATTCGCAGGCCGACCCTGGTCATCACGCGTGCTGGAGAAGCTGGGCCGTGATGATGTCGCCGGTGGTAGTACCGGAATTCGTCACCACCTGTGTGCTGCTCAGGTTGTTCTCCAGGATGGTTATCCTGTTTTGAATGTCGGGCGTGATCCCGTCCGCAGCACTCAGGTAGAGGTGTCGCAGGACATCGACACCCGTTTGGCTGGCGCTATCGACATACCCGGCGACGGATTCCAGTGAAGCCCTGAGGCTCTGCCATCCGTTGGCGACGCCCTGCGCCGCGGCGGCCGCCTGGTTCGCCTGCTTCCCGAGATCAGTCAGCCCGGCCTCGCAGGCCTGGAGCAGCTTCACCTCATCCCGGATCTTCTGCTGCCTCCTGAGGATCTCACCCTTCTGGTCGTGGAGCTGCGCCAGGGCCTGCCCGTTGGTGCGCCCCATCCCCTTGACGAGCAGCGCGCCGCCGCCGATGGCCAACCCCAGAGACAGCCCGCCGGTGAACACCGCGCCGAGAACACCGACGGCTATCAAGGCCAAGCCGCCGAGGATGGCCAAGCCGTTCGCCGCTCTGGAGGAGTTCGCGTTGATCTTTGCGTTCACATCCTTCAGCTGGTCGTCCAGCTGTTTCAGGATCCCTTGGTCACCGCCCGCTACAGAGTGCAGCTTGGTGGCGTAGGAGGCGAACTCCCTTCCGTTGCCTGTGAAGGCGTCGCGCATGTTCTGCATGGTCACGGCGTACTGCTGCGCCTTGTCCCCGAGCCGGCCCACATCATCCCGAATGGCGCGGAGCATTTGCGCCACGGTGTTCGGAGGTAAATTCTGCTGGAGAATGTTGACGAAAGCTCCTTGGAGATGGAAGTACGCGCGGGTCTCGGCGAGCAGTGCCATGGATTGCGGCTGCACAGTGTTGAGGTACGACCTGGCCGTGTTCGCGGCCTTGTCCAGCTCGTTGTTGATACCCCCTGCGTAAGCCCTTAACTGGCTGTTGTCGCTCCCGCTCAAGTCCAGCTTCGCCTGCTGCATCACGCTCAGCGCATATGACTGAACGATCGCAGTCATTCCCCCCTGCTGTACGACCGCATTCCCCACCTGCTGCTGCGCTGTGATGCTTTGCTGAATGGCCGTGGTCATGCTCTTCCCTTCCTTTACCCTTCTCGATGCTCCGCGTCAGTTGCCGGTGATCGCAGCGCTCAGTGTCTTTGTCTGCTCCCGAAGCGATTCCCACTTGACGGCGGCCCCGTCGATGTCCTTGGCCAGCGCGGCACTCTCACTGGGCTGCGTGTGCTTCACCACGGCCGCCGAGTACTCGGCGTACACCTGCTGCCATATGTTGGCAACGGCTCTGGCCGGCCCTGCGACGGCGCGCACACTGCGCACATAGGCGGCGCAGTCCTCGTCGACCTTCACCATCACCTGCAACCCAGCCTGTAGCCCGGCAAGCTCCTTGTAGAGCGTCTCGAGCTTTTCGCTGTCCTTACGGAGCTTCTGCAATGCTTTGCCGACATCGCCGGAGTAGGTGTCCTCGATCCCCCCGTGCGCGGCCTCCGGGCCATCCGTGGCCTTGCCCTTGCCCCCGATTCCCTTGAGGGCGTCCGCAACGGAATCGAGGATCCTCCGTGCTCCCTTGCCGGCCTTGTGAGACGCCTCGATCACGTCGTCCAAGTCCTTGCTCACCGTCTGCTGCATGTCCTTCAGCGCACGGGACGCGGTGGCGATCTTCCCCTTACCTGCGGATAGCCTCCTGATCTCGGCACCCGCGCAGGTGGCGAGGGCGGCTCCTCTGGTCTCCGCCTGCTCGCAGAAACTCTCATACAGCTTGGCGAACTCATCCGCCATCTGCTGGAAGTTTCCGAAGTCCTTCGTCACGGCGTCGAGGCAGACGGCCGACTGCTCAGGAGCCTGCGCGGCAAGCGTTTGCATGCTTTGGAAAAGCGCGGACGCGCTCTGGATGTCGACGAGCCTTCTGACGACTCCGGGGATCTGTGTACTCAGGTAGGCACGAGCGCTGTCCCTGACCTCTTCCTGAGCCGTGCTCATGGCCTGCGCCTTGCTCTTGTCCGCGGTCTGCACCGTCGCCCCGGCGGCGCTGACCAGGCACCAGGTCTGCGCGGCAAGAGCCGTCGTCACCAGTTTGTCCATGGCACGTCCCAGCGCGAACGGGTCAAGTGACCCGGTCGGCACAATACTCGGTCCGGTTTCCGACGATGACGTCATGCGTACCTCCTCCAGTTGAAGACCAAACGCGCGGGATCACGGGGATCGCGATCCCCGTCGTGCGGCAACTCATGAAATGGTGAACTTCTTCGACACGGCCACCGATCGGGGGTCAGCAGTGCTCGAGCGTGAAGACATGGACCGGGGAACGGGCGAGGCCGGCACCATGTCAACCCGGACCGCTCGGCCCCTAAGGGGCCCAACTTGAAGAAACTCACTGAGGCCCGACGAAGCTACACCACTTAACCCCTGGTCACCATGACGGCTATTCAGCCAAGTTCTGAGAGCAGCGACGCGATGAGGACAGGCGTTGGGCAACTCTCTGCATGAGCATTTAAGTGGAAGATCGGCCACTGCGAAAACCTCTGCATCTGCGGACTGGACAGGCCGACGGTTGACCGGATTCTCCGCCGGGCGACCCACGTCGGGACGGGATCGAAGAAGTCCTCTTCCCGCCAGGAATCGAAGTTTTTGGCCGGTGACAGGTCGGCCTGCTTGCGGTGGCTGCGGCGGGTGGCCCCCACCCTCGGGTGCCCCTCCGCCGGGAAGCGGCGGAGGGACAGGTGGGAGTGAGGGAGGCGCGGTTACGGCTTCGGTGCCGCGGGGCCCATCGCCATGAAGGAGAACCCCAGAGGGGTCCAGGCACCGTTGGTTGCGGTGCGCACGGTGAACAAGCCCGTCTCGGCGGATTCGACCGAGATGGCTCCCCGCTCACCGCCCTTCCACAAAGTGGCCAGGACGGTCGGCCGGGAAACGAAGGCCTTGGTGAAGGCGATCATGTACGTCCCTGTCAGACCCGGCCTCACTACGAAGCCATCGCCGGAGAGAACGTTTCCGTTCGCGTCGACGGTTCCGTACACCTTGTGCTCCACCGACTGCGGAGCGCCGATGCGGAAGCTGAGCTTCGCGGCGGTGACGCCGATGGTGAGGCCGTCCGGGACGGTGCGGTCGCCGGGGGCGGCTGTGGCCGCCGCCTGGACGTTGACGGAGTAGAAGCCGTCCGGCTTGTTGCCTATCGCGTCGGCCTTGAAGCGCACGAGCCGGCCGCCGGGGTCACGGCTCTCGATCGCCATCGGCCGGTTGATGCCCTCGTCGAGCTTCATGTAGCGGATCTCGCCGGTGGGCGGGAAGACCAGGCCCTCGGGGAGCTTCACCTGGATGATCTCGCCGGGGCCGACCGGGTCGCCGTCGACGTACACCTCGACCGTGAACGAGGAGTTGGCACCCGGCAGCAGGACCTGCGGGTTGGGGCTTCCCTGAGCGATGTGGAACGCCATGTCTCTTCTTCCTTCTTCTCTGTGTGTTTCTCGGTGAGCGGTTGAGCGGTTGAGCGGTTGAGCGGTCACCCGTCGGCGACGGGTGCCTCGTACGGGAGCCGGTCGCCCGGGGTGACCCGGTGGTAGGCCGCGAGCTGCGCGGCGGCGATCCGGTCCCAGTCCAGGTGGGCCACCGTCGGCGGCCCCTTCGCGCCCAGCTCCGCGCAGCGGGCCGGGTCGGCGGTCAGGGCGACGAGGGCGGCCGCGTACGCGTCGAGGTCGCCGGGCGGGACGCGCACTCCCACGTCGTCGGTGACCAGGTCGCGCAGGCGGGGGATGTCGAAGGCCAGCACCGGGGTGCCGGTGGCCAGGGCCTCGGCGGCGACCATGCCGAAGGTCTCCTGGCGGCTGGGCACACAGGCCAGCCGGGCCGAGGCCAGCAGGTGGAAGCGGGCCGGGCCGTCGACGCGGCCCAGCCACCGGACGCGGTCGGCGATCCCGAGCTCGGCGGCCAGGGCGCGGGCGTCGGCGGCGTGCGGGCCGTCGCCTGCGATGTGCAGGTCGGCGGTGGTGCGCGGGGCGGCGAGCGCGTAGGCGCGCAGCAGCAGGTCCAGTCCCTTCGACGTCGTCTCCAGACGGCCGAGGTAGAGCACGTGGTCGCCCCGCCGGGCCACGGGCGGTACGAACGCGGCCCGGTCGACGCCGTTGGGGATCACCTCCACCCGCGCGGCCGGGTTGCGCCGGCGCAGCTCCTCGCCGAGGTCGTCGCCGACCGCGAGCAGCGTGGTGTGCGAGGCGAGCCCGCGCCGCTCGACGGCGCCGAACGGCAGATGGAACTCGCGTGCCTTGTCGGCCGCGAACAGCCACTGCACCAGCCCGACGACCGGCCTGCGGGTCAGGTAGGGCACGCAGACGGACGAGAACGGGGCGGCGAAGTCCTCCACCACGACGTCCGGGTCATGACGGCGCGTCAGCCGGCCCAGCCGGGTGACGACGACGGCGAAGTAGGCGATCTGCGCGGCGAAGCGACTGCGGGCGAGCGGTCCCGGACGCGCGGGCAGCGGCACGTACCGGACGCCGTCGCGGACGGTCCCGGTGGCGCCGGGCCACGGGGCGACGACGACGGTCACCTCGACTCCCCGCGCTGCCAGCCGCCGGTTGACCTCGTGCGTACGGACCGAGCCGCCGCCCGCGCCGGGCCGCCGGGGGTCCTCGAAGCCCAGGTGGAGCACGCGGTACGGGCCGGGGCGGCGGGGCCGGACGCGGATCGCGAGCGCCGCCCCGGCCAGGACCGCGAGCGCCGCGAGAGCCCACAGCGCGGGGTACGGCCGGAGGGCGAACAGCGCGCAGCAGGCCATGGCGGCCACGGCGAGCGGCGCGGCGGCCCCCGCCGCCGGGCCGAGTCCGGGGACCAGGCGCCGCGCCCGTAGGACCGTCACCAGTGCGACGACGCAGGTCACGGCGGCCGAGCACCAGGCCAGGGCCAGGGGTCGGGCGGCGGTGAGCGCGTAGCCGGTGCCTCCGGTCAGGCAGGCGAGCCCCAGCGTCATGACGGTCGGCCGGGCCGGGCCCCAGGTCTGGAACACGACGCTCGCCAGGGCGGTCGTGGCGCCCGCGAACCCGGCCAGGGCCAGCGGCGGCAGCAGCGCGGCGGAAGCGGTGTAGTGCCGGGGCAGCACGAGTCCGGTGATCGCGTCGGGGCAGGTGGCGATGGTGAGGGTGACGGCCGCGCCGGTGATCCAGTGCAGCCGCAGCGCGCCACGGAAGCCGTCGCGTGCCGCCGGGGACGGGCCCGCCGCGAGGCGCGGGAAGACGACGGTGGCCAGGGCGGTCGACAGGAAGAGCGGCACCCGGGCGAGGACGAGCAGGGCCTGGTAGGGCGCCAGGCCGGCCGAGCCGCCCCGTACCGCCGTGGCGACGACCACGTCCAGCGTGAACAGCACACAGGTGAGGACCTGGATGCCGCCGATGGCGGTGGCGTGCCGCCACAGCCCGTGGTCCGCGCGCACCGGTTCGTCCCCGTCGACCGCCACGGGCCTGCCCATGTCCCCTCGCAGGGCGACGAATCCGGCCGCCGAGGTGACGGCCGCGCCGGCGGCGAAGGCACCGACGGCCCCGGCGCTCCCCCACCCGGCCGCGACGGCCCCGACGGTGACCGCGACACGGACGGCCACCTCGGCGACCCGCAGCGCGGCCAGCCCGGCGAAGCGCTCGCGCCCCTGGAGGTATCCGGCCCCCACCGAGTTGAGCCAGAGCATCAGGCACGCCGCGGCCAGCCCGGCGAGCGGGCCCGGACCGGCGTACGAGGCGACGGCCCCGCACGCCGCGCCGGCGGTCAGGACGGACAGGCCGAGCGCCAGCCACAGGCAGGTCCGCACCGACAGCCGCCGTCGTGCGCTGCCCGGGGCGCTGTCGGCGACCTCGCGGGCCAGCACCCAGGGCACTGTGGCACCGGCGAGGGTGCCCACGCTGAGCAGGACCGAGGAGAGGGCGGCGTAGACGGTGAAGTCGGGTGCGGGCAGACGGTGGACGAGGAACAGGGAGAGGCCGTAGTTGCCCATGCCGACCAGCACGGCGGAGAGGGCGAGGGGCAGGGCTCCCCGCGCCGTCCCCTTCTGGCGGTTCTGCCGGTTCTGCTGGTTCTGCCGGGGCGCGGCGGGGGCGGTGGCGGTGGTGGTGGCGGCGGTCATCATCGTCGGCCCTCCTTTCCTGAGCCGGCGACCAGTGCCCGCACGTCGTACACGCGCAGCGCGCCGACGGTCCTGCCGCGCTCGCTGTGGACGAGCCGGGCCTCGCGCTCGAGCACCCGGGGCAGCCCGGAGCCGATCCGCGCGTACCCCTGCCTCACGAGTTCGGTGGAGAGCACGAGGTAGTCGACGTGGTCGCGCCGGAGGTCGGCCGTGGTCCGCCAGTCGGCGAGCCGGGCGCCGGGCAGGACGAAGGACGCGCCCTCGTCGGTGGCCGCGACGACGCTGCCCTCGGGCAGGTGGGCGCGGGACCAGGCCAGGGTCCGCCGGAGGGCGTCGTCGTGGCGGGTGTGGACGCGCACCCAGACGACGGCGTTCACGGTCAGAGCGATCAGGGCGAGGGCGGCGGCCATCTTGGTCGCCATGGCCCTGGATGGGAGAAGAACGTCGGCCGCCAGTGCGAGGGCGGCGGTGCTGGTGACGACCAGCGGGTAGAACATCTGCTCCTCAAGGGTTCCCACCGCCATCGCGTACATCAGGTGCAGCAGCGTGCACGCGGCCCACGCCGTGATCAGGGTGCGCCCGGGGCGGCCCGTGAAGATCCCGGGCCGCCGGGCGCGGCACCACAGCAGCCAGGCGGTGGCGGCGGTGCCGAGGGCGATCAGCGCGTAGGGGACGGCGAACTGGCCGAGCTGGACGAGCAGCCGGTCGGTGAAGGCGACGGAGCCGTCGTCGCTGTTGAAGCCGCTGATCTGCTTGATGCCCAGGGCGCGGGCGACGCCGTCGGTCTTCTGCGCCCACCAGGGCGCCCAGTTGCCGGTCGCCACCACCGTCACGACGTACACCGCGTACCCGGCGGCGGTGACGGCGGCCGCCGTCAGCCGGGTCCGCCGCGCCTCACCGCGCGCGGCGATCCCCAGGACGGTGACGGGCACGAACGTGCCCAGCGCGTACGGCTCCTTGGTGGTCACCGCGAGCGCGAACAGCAGCCCCGCGCCCACGCCCGTGGCGGTCCGGCCGCGGGGGGTCGCCGGGGTGCGGGCGAGCACCAGCATGCCGAGCGCGGCGGCGGCCGTGGCCTGGGTCTCCAGCATGACGCGGCTGTCGAAGCGGTTCAGGAACGGGTCCAGTGCCAGGAACAGCCCGGCGAGCAGCGCCAACGGGCCACGGACGGCGTGGCGCAGCAGCGAGGTGACGGCGATGACGGTCAGCGCCCCGGTCGCGGCCACGACGGGTCGCAGGTCCAGCACTTGGTGGAGCAGGTCGCCGGAGGCCCGGCCGGTGAGGCGCATAAAGGCCGCGAGCAAGGCGAAGAGGGCGGGCGGGTGGAGGGCGAAGAACTGTCCGTCGAAGACGGGTCCTTGGCCGTCGGCGAGGTGGCGGCTGATGGCGGTGTAGTAGAGCTCGTCGACGTGGACGTCGTACGAGCGCCCGACGAAGGCCAGCCGCAGGGCGAGTGCGAGGGCGAGGAGGGCGCCGAGGACGGCGGCCCGGGTGGTGGCGCGGCGGTGGCCCGTGTCATTCCGCCGCGCCCGGGCAGGGGGGTGGGCCTGCCAGCCGAGGATGTCGTAGTGGCGGGCGAGGCGGATGGCGACGCGGGTGTCGGCGGTGTCGACGCCGATGCGGGCCAGGACGGCTTCGGCGTCCCGTTCGTCGGCGCCGAGCAGGAGCAGTCCGGGGCGGGGGCCGGTGAGGTCGATGAGGTCGGTGGTGCGCAGGGCGGCGAGATCGGCACGTTCGAGGACCTCGGCCGGGGCGCTGACGAGCGTGCACGCGTCGGTGACGGTGCGCCGCTCGGCGGCCTTGCCCCGGCCGGTCCCGCGCAGCCGGCCGTCCTCGGCGGTGAGCGCCGCGAGCAGGTGGGCGGTGGTGGCCGTCCAGCTGAACCTGGTCGCCCACGCGCGGCACTCGGCCTCCCAGCGGGCGGCGTCCCGCGGTGCCTCGACGGTGCGCAGGGCCTTGGCGAGGCCGGAGGCGAGATCGTCGTCGGGGCCGAGGAGCCAGCCGGTGACGTCGTGGCGGACGGTGTCGCGCAGCCCGGGAACGTCGTAGGCGAGCGCCGGCACCCCGGCCGCCGCGGCCTCCATCACGGACAGGCCCCAGCCCTCGGCGAGGGAGGTGGTGGCGGTGATCCACGCGGAGTCGACGAGGGCGTCCCGCTCCTCCTGCGGCACGCGGCCGTGCAGGACGACGCAGTGGCCGACGCCGAGTTCGTCGACGAGTGAGGCGAGCTCTTCACGTGCCTCGCCGTCGCCGACGATGTGCAGTTCCGCGCCGGGCAGTTCGCGGCGGAGGGCGGGCATGGCGTGGACGAGCCGGTCCACACGCTTCTGTGTGACGAGCCTGCCGACGCAGACGATGCGCGGCGCGGGCGCGCGGTGGCGCGGCCCGATGGCGGGCGGGGCAGTGTCGAGGCCGGCGGGCGCGAAGTGCACCGGGCCCCGTACGGCGAGCCGTCGGCGGATCTCGGCCCGGGTGGAGGGCGACACGGCGCACACCGCGCGCCGCCCGTACACCAGCCCGCTGCCCCGCCCCTCCAGCCAGCGGCCGAAACCGGCGACGGGCCGGGGGAACCACAGGGCGAACTGGCCTTGATGGACGTGGTGGATCAGCAGCACGACGGGGGTGCGGCGACGCAGGACGAGCGGGGTGAAGAAGGGGATGCCGTTCTGCGAGTCGATGACGGCCGCCACCGAGCGGCGGTGGCGCAGCAGCCACAGCAGGACGAACACGTAGACGGTGAACCGGCCGCCGCCGCGTACGACGGTGCCGAAGCCGGTGTCCTCGCGGCGGGCGGCGCCCTGGGGACGGGAGGTCAGGTAGGTGACGCGGACGCCGGAGTCGTGGAGTTGCCGGGCGACTTCCTCGCAGTACAGCTCGGCGCCGCCCGCCTGCGGGTGGCGGCTGTCGCGCCAGTTGCACACGACGACGTGGCGGCCGCGCCAGTCCGGGGCGGCGGGGAGGGCGGCCCGTAAGTCCGTCGGATTCATCCCGCCCCCTCGGTCGCGGGGGCGGAAGGGGCGGCGGGGGTGGAGGGGGCGTGGTGGACGACGCGGGGCGGGAGGCGGTGCATGGTCCGGTGCAGCCGCCACAGTTCGCCGGCCACACGACGCCCGTCGGCGAACGGCCGGAAGCTGGAACCCTCCTGGTCGCTCCAGACGACCGGGAACTCGGCCAGGCTCAGCCCGAGGGCGCGGGCCCGGGCGATCACTTCGAGGTCGAAGGCGAAGCCGGTGGTGGTGACATGGGCGAAGATCCGCCGCGCGGCCTCGGCCTCGAAGAACTTGAACCCGCACTGGGTGTCCTTGACCGGCCCGGAGAACCGCCGTGTCGCCAGCCGGAACCCGGCCCCGCCGAGCCGCCGCAGGGCGGGCTGCCGGACGGGGACGCTCGCCCCGGTGCAGCGGCGGGAGCCGATGACGACCTGCCGTCCGTCCCGCAGGAGGGCGACCGCGTCGTCGATCGCGGTGGCGGGGGTGGCGAGGTCGGCGTCGCAGAAGCCGACCCAGCGCGCCTTGGTGGTGACCATTCCCCTGGCCACCGCGGCCCCTTTGCCACGGCGGGAGCACCCGGTGACGGTGATGGGGATGCCGGACGCGGCGAGCCGGTCCACGCACTCGGCCGTGCGGTCGCTGCTGCCGTTGTCGACGACGCGCAGCGCGGCGGTCAGGGGCATGCCGCGCAGATGGCCGGCAAGGGCGAGGACGGTGGGGGCGAGGCGCTGTTCCTCGTTGTAGGCGGGGATGACCAGTTCGAGATCGCAGGTGGTGGTGACCGGCGTGGGGCCGGCGGTTCCGGGTAAGGGCACGCGGGCGGCGTCCTCACCCGGTGGGGTCGCTGCGGTGCGGGGCGTACTCATGGCTGGGGACGTCTCCTCGGGCGATGGCGTGCGGGCGGCGCGGGAGCCGGTGGCCCGCCCTCGCGCACGGGCGCGGGAGGGCAGGGGCCACCGTCTCCGTCGTGCGGTCACCCGGTCGGTCGTGCGGTCACCGGGGCGTGGGGTCACCGGGTCGTGGGGGCACCGGGGCGTGGGGGCACCGGGGCGTGCGGGTTACCGGGTGGCGCTGAGCCGTACGTGGGCGAGCAGCATTCCGGAGCTGCCGTCGGGGTTGGCGTCGAGTTCCTCGTTGAAGCCGGCCCGCCCGGGGTTGGCGAACCTCACGGTCACCGCGGTGACGCCCTGGGGCACCCGGAAGGGCAGCCGGCGCTCGCGCCAGCCGGGGTCGTTGAGCTTCTTGTCGGCGTCGTGGGAGGCCGCGGCGCCCGGGCCGGTGTAGTACTGGACGTAGTCGTCCCAGGTCAGGACGGTCTCGGCGCCCGGCCTGCCATATCGCATCTCGGCCCTCAGGTACGTGGGCCGGCGGTAGGGCTCCTCGGGGTTGGGCAGGACGTGGTAGCCGGTGTGGAAGGCGAGCTCGTACGAGGCGCCGGGGGCGACGTCGACGGTCTGCTCGATGAAGCCGCAGGTGTTGTCGCCGTTGATGTCGACGACGTTCTCACCCTTGTCGAAGGGGGGCTCCGCGTCGGCCGGGAGGTGCCCGTCGGCGTCACCGTTGATCAGGTCGATGAGCCTGCCGGGCACGCCGGTCTTCGAGGCCGCCCAGACGCCCCTGCCCTTGTACTCGCCGACGGTCCACGCGTCGAGCTTCTGGGCCTCCCGCCCGTAGAGGACTCCCTCAAGGGGACGCCAGTCCTTGCCGGGCCGGAAGCGGACGTCGGTGAAACCACCGTTCCGGATCAGGTTCCCGGGCACGGGCCGAGGCCCGGGGGATCCGACCTGAATGCGCAGCGGCGCGGTGGCGGTACCGATCCCCAGCCGTCCCCACAGCAGGTCCTCGAAGGCGTCGGGCAGCACCTGGACGCTGACGGAGTAGAAGCCGTCGGCCTCGTCCGATTGATCTCCGAGGTGGATGGAGTTGTTGAACTGAAGCCGCCGGTTCGCCTCGTCGTAAGGGGAGTACGCGAGCTCCTGCCGGGGCTTCTTCGGGGGGGTGTAATAGACCTTCCCGTCTTTGGGGAACGTCGTCCCCACCGGGAACTCCACCCAGATCATTTCCTTCTTGCCGCTGATCGGCGCGCTGCCGGGCGTCAGCCGGAGGTCTATCGCGAAGAACTCCTGCTGCCCCTTGGCCAGACGCGCCGGCACGGGTAATCCCTGAGCGATGACGAAGGGCATTCTGCCCACCTCTCACTTGTCCGTTCGAGCCGGGGAAGACATTACCGGTGAGCCGATAAAGAAATGCAAAACGGAGCAGTCCGCTTCGGTAAACGCCACAGTATTTGGCCAGCGGGCCGCACCGGACCCGGACTTTATGATCTTGAGAACCCCGGACCCGATTACCGTTACCGCCGACGTGACGTCAAGAACGCCCTGACCAGGCATAAACGCACGTAAACGTTGCCGGAGGGAAGCGGCTCAAAAATACCGCCAATAAAGTTGAATCCGCATCGGAGTCAGGGGCTGGCCGAAACCTGGCGCCACGTTCTTCATCGATTTGCCAGATGCGTTGCGAGGCGTGCTACCAATGACCCCGCAAGGTCGCTGCGGCGAATTCACCGGCGCAGCGGGCCAAACCGTTTCCTGAATTCCATCGGAGGAAAAGTCATGGCACTCGCATTCAAGACCCGTGAATTCCAGCTCCGCATCACCCCGAGCGCGGACGAGGCAAAGGACAGCTTCGACTTCGAATTCCCGAGCGATCTCCGGGAGGACAACAACGGCTTTGTCGTCGATGCGGCGATCCAGTCGTACAGGTTTGAGAACTTCATCAACGGCAGCACGGAGGACTGGGAGATCGGCGGCGAGTCCGTCACGCTGGAGGTGAAGAACAAGGCCCGCCGCAAGGCCACGGTCGTCGTGCGCGCCAACATCCGCCCGCAGGAGGCCGTCGCCCGGACGAACCCGGCCTTCCAGTACCGCGCGACCGTCACCGTGCTGGTCATAGCGGACCTCAAGGGCTCCACCTCCAGCTCCGCCTCCTGACCGAGGCCGTAATCCGACGTAAGGCCCCACCCGGGTTACCTGGGTGGGGCCTTACGTCGGTGCTCGCCCGGCTGCCAAGGTGGTGCCGTGTGACTCGCAGGGACGGGGCGATCGACCAGGGGGCGGAGTGATGACTCACGTGACCGATGTCCACTACCGGCGACACGTCCTGCCGTACTACCGGGCGTTCGAGTCACGCTTCGGGTATGCGGCGCTGCTCGGTCGCACGCGTCACTTCGGCTGGTACGAGCCGGGCCAGTCCCCCTGGGGATTCGCGGCGGCCATGCGGCGCATGGAGCTCGTCGTGGCCCGGAACCTGGCCCTGCCTCCGGCGTCGTCGGTGCTCGACGCCGGGTGCGGGGTCGGCGACACGGCGCGCACGATCGCACGGGCGAGCGGGGTGCACGTCACCGGGATCGACGGGATCGAGCCGGACGTCGTCATCGCGCGGCAGCGGTCGGCCCGTGCCGGCGAGCCGGGCAGGCGCACGCGTTTCCTCCTGGCCAACTACCACGCCCTCCCGTTCGCCGACGCCTCCTTCGAAGGCGTCTACACGATGGAGTCCTTCGTCCACTCCCCGGACCCTCGGCAGGGGCTCGCCGAGTTCTTCCGCGTCCTGCGCCCCGGCGGAAGGCTGGTGATGTTCGAGTATTCGAGCACTCCGCAGGCCCAACTGCTGCCACGGGCACGGTCCGCACTGCTCAGGGTCTGTGAGCTCTCCGGTATGCCGGGCATGCTCACAATGACCCACGGGCACCTGGAGCGGCTTCTCCAGCAGACCGGTTTCGCCGTCGAATCGGCCTATGACGCGACGGAGAAGGTCCTGCCCATGCTGCGGTGCTTCTCGGTGCTCGGCCGACTGCCCTATGCGCTCGCACGCGGCGTGGGCCGCGGAGACAGGCTGGTCAATGCGATGAGCGGGGTGGAGATGTACCGGCACCAGGAGACATGGCGGTACAACATCTGTACCGCCACCCGGCCATGACGCTCCTGCAAAACGGCAGATCGGCGCCTTCCCGGGGCAGGGGCTACGTCGGCGACGTCGAGAGCGAGCCGGACGCGGGAAATGGCGATCTCCTCGATCCACTGCATCGATCGACTTCAATACAAGGTTGCGCCTTGGATCGAAGAACGTCAACATAGAAGAATGTCGAATCAGGAACTCGTGGTGCTCGGGCAGGGCGGCCCCGGCGACTGCTGTCCCGGCCTGCTGACCGCCCCGCTCGCCGAGGACCAGGCGGTGGAGCTGGCGAAGGTCTTCAAGGCCCTGGGCGACCCGGTACGGCTCCGGCTGCTTTCGCTGATCGCCTCCCGGGCGGGCGGTGAGGTGTGTGTCTGTGACCTGACCCCCGCCTTCGACCTCTCGCAGCCGACCATCTCGCATCACCTGAAGCTGCTCCGTGAGGCCGGGCTGATCGCCTCCGAGCGGCGCGGGACGTGGGTGTACTACCGGCCGCTCCCGGAGACGACCGACCGGCTCGCCGGGATCCTCACCCGCCCCGCCGGAGAGCCCCTGCCCGAGCCCGCCGAGGCCCCGTCGTGACCCGCACGACCACCGCACCGGTGGCAGTCCGGCTGCCCTTCCTCGACCGCTACCTCGCGGTGTGGATCCTGCTGGCGATGGGCGCCGGCCTCGGGCTGGGCCGCCTCGCCCCCGGACTGGGCGACGCGCTCGCGAAGGTGACCGTCACCGGCGTCTCCCTGCCGATCGCGCTCGGCCTGCTGGTGATGATGTACCCGGTCCTGGCCAAGGTCCGCTACGACCGTCTCGACACCGTCACCCGCGACCGCCGCCTCCTGATCCCGTCGCTGGTGCTGAACTGGGTGCTCGGCCCGGCGGTGATGTTCGCTCTGGCCTGGCTGTTCCTGCCGGACCTGCCCGCGTACCGCACCGGTCTGATCGTCGTCGGCCTGGCCCGCTGCATCGCCATGGTCATCATCTGGAACGACCTCGCCTGCGGCGACCGTGAGGCCGCCGCCGTGCTCGTAGCCCTCAACAGCGTCTTCCAGGTGATCGCCTTCGCCGGACTCGGCTGGTTCTACCTCTCCGCACTGCCCGGCCGGCTCGGTCTCGAACAGACCGCCCTCGACGTATCGGTATGGGAGATCGCCCGCAGCGTGCTGATCTTCCTGGGCATCCCGCTCGCCGCCGGATACCTCACCCGCCGCCTGGGCGAGAAGGCACGCGGCCACACTTGGTACGAGACGAGGCTGATCCCCCGCCTCGGCCCGTTCGCCCTGTACGGGCTGCTGTTCACCATCGTCGTGCTCTTCGCCCTCCAAGGCGACGCCATCACCTCCCGGCCGCTCGACGTCGCGCGGATCGCGCTCCCGCTACTGGTCTACTTCGCCACCATGTGGGCCGGCTCGATGGCGCTCGGCCGCACCGTCGGCCTGGACTACCCGCGCACGACCACGCTCGCGTTCACCGCGGCGGGAAACAACTTCGAGCTGGCCATCGCGGTGGCCATCGCCACCTTCGGCGCCTCCTCCGGCCAGGCCCTCGCCGGAGTCGTCGGCCCCCTCATCGAGGTCCCCGTCCTCATCGGCCTCGTCCACGTCGCGCTCGCCGCGCGGCGCCACTTCCCCTCGCCTCCCACCGGCCACCCGGCCGTCAGCCCGGAAGGTTCCGCCCATGTCTGAGAAGAAGCCCTCCGTCCTGTTCGTCTGCGTCCACAACGCCGGACGTTCCCAAATGGGTGCCGCCTTCCTCGCGCACCTCGGCAGCGACGGTGTTGAGGTGCGCTCCGCCGGCTCGGACCCCGCCGAGACGGTCAACCCGGCCGTGGTGGAGGCCATGGCCGAGGTCGGTATCGATATCTCCGCCCGGA
Organism: Streptomyces hesseae; assembly: GCF_031845785.1. Taxonomy (NCBI): domain Bacteria; kingdom Bacillati; phylum Actinomycetota; class Actinomycetes; order Kitasatosporales; family Streptomycetaceae; genus Streptomyces; species Streptomyces hesseae. The sequence goes on along the minus strand of NZ_JAVRFI010000011.1, from coordinate 85,090 downwards.
CGCCAAAGCCGCTCACCACCGAAGCTGTACAGACATCCGACGTCGTCATCACCATGGGCTGCGGCGACGCCTGCCCCGTCTTCCCCGGCAAGCGGTATCTGGACTGGAAGCTGGACGACCCGGCCGGGCAGGGAGTCGAAGCGGTCCGACCGATTCGCGACGAGGTGGAGCGGCGCGTGCGCGCCCTGCTCGCCGACCTCGGCGTCCAGGCCTGCCCGTGAGTACGGTCGCCCGCATGTGGAATCGGAAAGAGGCGCGACCTCAACGTGCCCTACGGAAGCGGCAGATCAGCGCCTTCCCGGAGCAGGGGCTGGTTGTCAGGGGCTACTTGTTGGGGCGCAGGGTCCACCAGATCGTCATCTCGCCCGTCTCCGCGCCGTCCTCGCGGGTGATCGAGACGCGCACCGGGAACTCCGGGCGCTGTCCCGCGTCCAGTTCGGCGACGACCTCGGCGGCCGGGCGGCCGAGTTCGGCGGTCGCGGTGACCGGGCCCATGGCGAGCTTCTTGTAGCCGATCTCGGCCTTGACGGCCAGCGGCACGGCGCGGGAGAGCTGGTCGCCGAAGGCGGCGAGGACGATCGCGCCGCTGGCGGACTCGGCGAGGGTGAACATCGCGCCGGCGTGCGGGCCGCCGACGTGGTTGTGGTAGTCGGGCTGGTCGGGCAGCCGGAGGACCGCGCGCTCGGCGGTGATCTCGTCGAAGACGAGGTTGAGGGTGCGGACCATGGGCACGGTGGCCGCGAGGGCGTCGCCGATCGAGGGCGTGGTCTGTGACATGCCAGTAAGTTACCAATCAGTAGCACGATCGGGAAGGGGTGACGACCACAACCGTTACCCGCGGCCTCTATCGTTGTCGGCCATGTGGCCAGGACAGCAGCAGCCCGGGGGCGAGCAGAACCCGCAGGACCCCGACCGGAACCCGTACGCACAGCCCGTGCCGGGTCAACCCCAGGGTGGTAACCCGTATCAGCAGCCGGGCTACCAGCAGCCCAACCCCTACGCGCAGCAGCCCGCCGGGGCACCGCCCGTACCGCCGCCGGGCGCCCCCCAGTGGTCCCCGCCGGGTGCGCCCGGCGGGCCCCAGCCGCAGGGCGGGGGCGGCGGCCGGGACAAGCGCACCACGGTGATCGCGATCTCCGTCGCGGCGGCCGTGGTCGTCGCGGCGGGCATCACCGGTTTCCTGGTCCTGAAGGACGACGGCGGCAAGGACGACCCGTCGCCCGCCGCGAAGGACACCAAGCCCTCGGCGTCCGCCCAGGCCCCTTCGCCCGCCGCGAGTTCCCAGGCGCCGCTGGACAACCCGCGGGTCGGCGGCGACATCAAGCCCGTGGTCGGCGGCTGGAAGGTCGTCGTCAACTCCAAGCGGCACCTCGCCTTCGACGTCCCCACCGACTGGGAGGTGCCCCCGGACGGGACGGCTCTGCGAATCCCCGACGAGGCCGACACGTCGGGCATGAAGCTGGCCGAGGCGGCGTCCTCGCCCGCCTACTTCCAGCGGGAGCAGTGCTCGGTCAAGAACGACCGCGGCACCGACGACACCTACTCGTCAGGCGTCTCCGGCACCAAGGGCGCCCAGGGCGCCAAGGGCCCGGAGGAGGCGGCCCAGAACGAGGCGTCGGCCTGGGCGTGGGCGATGTTCGACCAGAAGAAGCAGGGCAAGTACGACATCGGCAAGGCCACGCCCTTCAAGAACGACTACGGCATCACCGGGGCCACCGCGACGACCACGGTGACCGGCGTACCCAAGGCCAACAAGTGCTCCAGCGACGGCAAGGCCGTCGCCGTGGCCTTCAAGGACGCCAACGGCGACTTCGCCGTCTGGTTCTTCTCCGGGGCCAAGGGCACGAAGGGCGAGGTCGCCGACGACACCCTCAAGAAGGTCATGACCACCCTCAGGCCGCTCCCCTCCTCCTGACGGACGCGCCCTGCCCCGGGAGCGCGTACGGGCCGTACGGCTCGTACGCGCTCAGCCGACCGTGAACTCAGCCGACCGTGAACGCCCCGCCCGGCGGTTCCGGCGAGGCCACCGCGTCCGCGTCGCGCACCGGCACCGCGCCCCGGGCGAACCGTTCCAGGGCCGCCCCGTGCTCCACCCGCGCCGGGAAAACATCGGAGGCGGTGCGGCGGGCGAGGTCGGCGAGCGGCGGCTCCCGGTGCGCGGCGACCAGGACGGCGTTGCCGAACCGGCGGCCGCGCAGCATCGGGGCCTCCGCGATCAGGCACAGGTGCTCGAAGACGGCCGCGAACGTGGCCACCTGGGCGCGCAGGAAGCCGAAGGGCGCGCCGTCGGCGAGGTTCGCCACGTAATGGCCGTCCGGCCGCAGCACCCGCTCGACGCTACGCGCGTACTCCAGGGACGTGAGGTGCGCGGGCACCCGGGAGCCGCCGAAGACATCGCCGATGATCATGTCGGCGGAGCCGGCCGGCGCCTCCTCCAGCACGGCCCGGGCGTCCCCGGCGAACACCTCGATCCCCGACCCGTCGGGCAGCGGCAGGTGTTCGGAGACCAGCTCGATCAGGCCACGGTCCGCCTCGACGACCCGCTGGCGCGAGCCGGGGCGGGTCGCGGCGGCGTAGCGGGGCAGGGTGAGGGCCCCGCCGCCGAGGTGCAGCAGCGTCAACGGGCTGCCCGGCTCGGCGACGGTGTCGAGGACGTGGGCGATCCGGCGCGCGTACTCGAATTCGAGGTGGGTGGGGTCGTCGAGGTCGACGTACGACTGGGGGGCGCCGTCCATGGTCAGCAGCCAGGCCCGCGCGCGGTCCACGTCGGGCATGAGTTTGGCGGTGCCATGGTCGACCTCGCGGGTCACGGGTATCGGTTCGTCCACTCCCCCATTCTTCCCCCTTCCCGACCCCTCCCGACCGCTGAGCGGGTGGCCGGGCGCCCGCTCACGCCGCTACGGCCGTCACCGTGCCGGTGCCGATGGTGCGGCCGCCCTCACGGATCGCGAAGGGCAGCCCGGCCCGCACCGGGAGCGGGCGGTCCAGCCCGACCGTCAGAGCCGTGCTCCCGCCGGGGCCGGCGCTGTCGCGCGGCCCGAGGCCGATCTCCCCGGTGACCTCGGCGGTCCGCAGATGGAAGCGGGCCCGGAAGCCGGTGCGGACCGGGGTGCGCCGGCCGCCCTCGGCCGCCGTCAGCAGCCGCGCCCGGGCGGTGAAGCGCCGGTGCACGGTGGCGCTGCCCGGCGCGGCGACCACGTCCCCGCGCCGTACCTCGTGCCCCTGCAAGCCGCGCAGCAGCAGCGCCACGCTGTCACCCGCCTGGGCGACCTCCATGCTGTGGCCGAAGGTCTCCATGCCCAGGACATGGGTGAGGCCGTACCCCTCGGGCAGCTCGACGACGTCGCGCGGGCGGACGGTGCCGCGCTCGACGGTGCCGGTGACGACGGTCCCGCGCCGGGGCACGATCAGGACGCGCTCCACCGGCAGCAGGAAAGGCGCGTCCGTGTAGCGGACCGGGGTGGGGAGGCAGGTGTCGACGGCGTCGAGCAGGGCTTCGATCGAGGCGGTCCAGCGCGGCTCGCCCCGCAGCGCGCCCAGCGCGGACACCCGGACGACGGGGGTGCGGCGGCCGTTGCCGCCCCGCGCGGTGAGCAGCCGCCGGACGTCCGCCTCGACGGCGTCGGCGCGCTCGGGCCGGGCGGCCTCGGCCTTGGTGAGGGCGACGACGAAGTGCTCCACGCCGGCGCGGCGGGCGAGGAGCAGATGCTCCGCGGTCTGCGGCCGGACGCCCTCCAGCGCCGAGACGACGAGGATCGCGCCGTCGAGCCCGGCGGTCCCCGACAGCATGTTCCCGGTGAAACGGGGGTTTCCGGGCAGGTCGGCGTGGGCGTAGTGACGGGTGTCCGTCTCATAGGCGACGTGCGCGGTGGCGACCGTGGGGCCGGACGGGAACCGTCGCGTGGGGGTACGGCCGAGACACACGGCGATGGCGCGGGTGAGTGTGGTCTTGCCGTGGTCGAGGTGGCCCATGGTGCCGATGTTGAGATGCGGCTTGGTGCGCGCATAGGCCTGCTGGGTCATGGCTCCTTCTCTCCGGGCTCTGGCGGAAGCGCTCCGGATCTCTCCGGGCTGGGTGGACGGGGCGGCGTCGTGGCGGCGCCGTGGCCCGTCCCCGGGCCCGACCGCACTGGCCCACGGCCCCCCAAGCGCGATGCTCGCGCACGGCCCCGGGCCCGTCGAATGCTTTTCCCCTGCGCCTTCTCACCGAGATCACACCGTCCATACGGCCACGTCGGTTACGCTCCTTCGATGCTCGATACCGCAGCGCCGCCCCCCGGCCCCGCCGAGCGCCGCGCCCGTGTGCTGCTGTCCCCGCGGGCCCGGCTGGGGCTGCTCGTCGCGCTGGTCGGCGGGGCCGTCGTGGCCGTGCTGCTCCTCCATCCGGAGCGCCTGCTCACGGGCGGCTGGCCGGACCGGCTGTCGGGCGGGGCGGCGGCACTGGTGCTCTTCGCCGGCGCGTACGGGCTGTGCACGGCGGCGTTCGTCCCGCGCCCGGTGCTGAGCCTGGCGGCGGGCGCCCTCTTCGGCGCGCCGCTCGGCACGACGGCGGCCGTGGTGGGGACGGTGCTGGGCTCGGCGCTCTCCTTCGGGCTGGGCCGGCTGCTGGGGCAGGATGCCCTGCGGCCGCTGGTACGGGGACGGTGGCTCACGGCCGCCGACCGGCAGCTGAGCCTCCACGGCTTCCGTTCGATGCTGGCGCTCCGGCTCTTCCCGGGGCTGCCGTTCGCCGGCGTGAACTACTGCGCCGCGGTCTCCCGGATGGGCTGGGCGCCCTTTCTGCTGGCCACCGCCCTGGGCAGCGCGCCCAACACCGCCGCCTACGTCATAGCGGGCAGTCGCGCGGCGTCCCCCACGTCCCCCGTGTTCCTCGGCGCGGCGGGCTTCCTGGCCATCACGGGGCTGGCGGCGGTCTTCGTCGCCTGGCGGCGGGGCGGGCGCCGGGACGAGCGCCAGGGCGGGCGGACCGCCGGTGACGCCCGGCCGTCCAGTGAGTGAATTGTCGCCACGAACTCCCGTACGCCAGACACCAGTTCGATCTAACGTGACATTCTGCGACCATCCCACCGGATCAAGGCGGCGCGTCGGCGCGGACCGTTCCGGGCCACGCCACGACCACCGCTATGGATGGCGCAGACTTCATGAGCTGGTTCGAATCCCTCGTCCTCGGGCTCGTACAGGGACTGACCGAGTTCCTGCCGATCTCCTCCAGTGCCCATCTGCGGCTGACCGCCGCCTTCGCGGACTGGCCGGACCCCGGCGCGGCGTTCACCGCGATCACCCAGATAGGCACCGAGGCCGCCGTCCTCATCTACTTCCGCCGGGACACCGCGCGCATCGTCTCCGCGTGGTTCCGCTCGCTCACCGACCGCCGGGCCCGCGCCCGCCGTGACCACGACGCGACGATGGGCTGGCTGGTGATCGTCGGCTCGCTCCCGATCGGCGTGCTGGGGCTGCTGCTCAAGGACGCCATCGCGGGCCCGTTCCGGGACCTCCGGCTGATCGCGACGACCCTCGTGGTGATGGGCGTCGTACTGGGCGTCGCCGACCGGCTGGCGGCCCGCGACGCGACGGGCGGCCGCCACCGGGCCGTACGCACGCGCAAGGGGCTGGCGGAGCTCGACGTCAAGGACGGCCTGGTCTTCGGCTTCTGCCAGGCCATGGCCCTGGTCCCGGGCGTCTCCCGGGCGGGCGCCACGATCAGCGGCGGTCTACTCATCGGCTACACCCGCGAGGCGGCGGCCCGGTACTCCTTCCTGCTGGCCGTGCCCGCGGTGCTCGCCTCGGGGCTCTTCGAGCTCAAGGACGCGGGCGACGGGCACACGGCGTGGGGGCCGACGCTCTTGGCGACGCTCGTCGCGTTCGTCGTCGGATACACCGTCATCGCATGGTTCATGAGGTTCATTTCGAGCAGGAGCTTCATGCCGTTCGTGATCTACCGCATCCTGCTGGGGCTGCTGCTCTTCGCCCTCGTCGGCGTGGGCGTCCTCGCCCCGCACGCCGGGGAGCTCTCGGGCTGACGGCCGGACGCGCGCGAGCGCTGATGCCCGGATCATCCCCCGCATGACCCGGACACCAGCGGACGAGCCGCTGTCCCGCCCGCCGGGAGGGACAGCCGGCCACCCCCTGAGTATATTGGCTCGGAGCCAGTCAACGCAGGAGTTAAAAGCAATGTCTCCGCGCAGCCCGGCGGTCAACGAGGAACTGCGCCGCCGCTCCATCGAGCGCCTGCTGCGGGCGACCGTCGAACTCGTCGACGAGCGGGGCTACGAGGCGACGACCCTCGCGGACATCGCGGACCGGGCGGGCACGGCGCGCGGGCTGGTCTCCTATTACTTCCCCGGCAAGCGGCAGCTGCTCCAGTCCGCCGTGCACCGGCTGATGCACCTGGAACTCGCCGCCTTCCTGGAGCGCGAGCCGCGCACGCGCGAGGGGCACGACCTGCTGGCCCGCGCGATCGACGCGGTCCTGGGGCTCGCCCGGGACCGGCCCAGGCTGATGCGCACCCACATGGCGGGCATCCTTACCGCCGAGGGCTTCATCCAGTGCCCCGAGCAGCAACGCCTCGCCGCCCTGCTCCGCGACACCATGGCCCGCTACGGCTCCGCCGACCCGGAGACCGACTACCGCCTGCTGCGCGCCCTGTTGATGGGCTCGGTCGTGGCGATCCTGCTGCCGGGGGCGCCGATGCCCGCCGAGCGGCTGCGCGCGGAGCTGTTCCAGCGGTACGCGCTCGCGTGGGAGCTCGGCTTCCCGCCCGGCGAACCGCCGCCGGCCCCGGGCGTCTGACGGACTCCCGGCGTCGGGGATCGCATCCGATCGCACCCGTGTGGCCCTTCTGCCCCTGCCGTGACACGGCCTTCGATGGGATCCTGGACGCACCCGCGGGAAGGAGCCCCTGTGCTTCGCGTCGCAGTCGTCGGATCGGGACCGAGCGGTGTCTACACGGCTCAGTCCCTGGTGGAGCAGCACACGGTGCCGGGAGTCAGGGTCGACGTGCTCGACCGGCTCCCCTGCCCGTACGGGCTGGTGCGCTACGGCGTCGCCCCGGACCACGAGAAGATCAAGTCGCTTCAGAACAACCTCCGCACCGCGCTGGAGCTGCCCGGGGTGACCTTCCTCGGCAATGTCTCGGTGGGGAACGGCCCGGGCGAGGTGACGCCGCGTCGGCTGCTGGAGCTCTACCACGCGGTGGTCTACTGCGTGGGCGCGGCCACCGACCGGCGGCTGGGCATCCCCGGCGAGGACCTGCCGGGCAGCTTCTCGGCGACCGATTTCGTCTCCTGGTACAGCGCCCACCCCGACGCCGCGCCCGGCGGGTTCGCGCTGGAGGCGCGCTCCGCCGTCGTCATCGGCGTCGGCAACGTGGCCGTCGACGTGGCGCGGGTGCTGGCGCGCCGCGCGGACGACCTACGGCCCACCGACGTGCCGGACGCGGCCCTGGCCGCGCTCGCCGCCAGCCGGGTGCGGGAGATCCACATGGTGGGCCGGCGGGGCCCGGCCCACGCCCGGTTCACCACCAAGGAGCTGCGCGAACTGGGCGCCCTGCCGGGTGCCGGGGCGCACGTACGGGCCGACGAGGCCGCGCTGGACCCCGCGTGGGCCGACCCCTCCGCGCTGCCCGCGGCCGCCCGCCGCAATGTGGAGGTGCTACGGGAGTGGTCCGGGCGGCCGGAGGCGGACGGGCTGCGGCGGATCCGGCTGCGGTTCTTCCTGCGGCCTGTCGCCCTGCTGGGTGACGATGCCGTACGGGCGGTGCGCTTCGAGCGGACGGCGCCGGACGGCAACGGCGGCGTCGTGGGCACCGGGCGGTTCGAGGAGATCGAGGCGCGGCTGGTCCTGCGCTCGGTGGGCTATCGCGGAGTGCCCATCCCCGGCCTGCCGTTCGACCCGGAGCGCGGCACCGTCCCCCACGACCAGGGGCGCGTGCTGCGGGACGAGGCGTACTCGCCGGGCGAGTACGTCGCGGGCTGGATCAAACGCGGGCCGACCGGGGTCATCGGCACCAACCGCCCCTGCGCCAAGGAAACCGTGGGCGCGCTGCTCTCCGACGCCCGGGCCCTCCTGGCACGCCGGCCGGCCGAGGACCCCCTCACCGCGCTGCGCGCGGCCGGCGGGGAGCCGGTGGAGTGGCCGGGCTGGCTGGGCATCGAGGCGGCCGAGGCCGCGCTGGGGCGGCGGCTGGGCCGGGGCACCGTGAAGATCCCGGACTGGGAGGGCTTGCTGACAGCGGCGCGCTCGACCAGCGGGACACCGGTGAACTGACGTCTCGCGGCGCTTCGCCGGGGGGACGGTGGAGCGGGGCGTCGGGGCGTCGGGGCGAATGCTGCCGGGCGGACGCCGTCGTACGGGCCGTCGCGTGGAACGCCCAGGTGGACCGTCACACGGGCCGTTCGGGCGGACTGGCGTGCGGGGCATGCGGAACGTGCCGACGGGCCGTCCGGGCGGACTGGCGTTCGATGGCGACGAGGGCGACGTCGTCGCCCAGGAAGCCGCCCGCGTGGGCGACCAGATCGCCGTGCAGCCGCTGGGCGAGCCGCTGGGGATCGGTTTCCCGCCACGCCCGGAGCCGGTCGGCGAGGGGGTAGAAGACGCCGTCGGCGTCACGGGTCTCGATGACCCCGTCCGTGTAGAGCAGCAGGAGGTCGCCGTCCCGGTAGGGGAAGGTCTCGGCCTCGTAGTCGTCCTCGGTGACGCGGCCGTCCACCCCGAGGGGGAGGGCGGGGTCCCGTACCGCCAGTTCCGTCGGCTCGCCGTCGCGCAACAGGATCGGCGGCGGGTGGCCGCAATTGATGAGCCGGACCACCTGCTCGTCGTCGGGGATGTCCAGGACCGCGGCCGTGACGAACCGTTCCCCGGCCGAGGCGTCGCCGGTGAGCTCCTCGGGCTCCGAGTAGATGGCGTTCTGGAGGTGTGCCACCAGCCGGGGCAGCGGCGGATCGCGGTGGGCGGCCGCGCGGTAGGCGCCGAGCAGCAGGGCCGCGTCGCCGACCGCCGTAAGCCCCTTGCCCCGTACGTCGCCGATCATCACGCGGGCGCCCCGGGGGGTGCGTACGGCCGCGTAGAGGTCGCCGCCGATCTGCGCCCCGGCCTCCGCCGCGATGTACACCGACGCGATCCGCAGCGGGCCCAGGTGGGCCGGCAGCGGCCTGAGCAGGACCTTCTGGGCGACGTCGGCCACCCAGCGGGCCTGGCTGAGCGCCCTCTCGCGGCCCTCGTGGACGGAGCGGAAGATCACGACGAACAGGGTGATCACCACGAGCGCGATGATCTGCGCCTGATGGTTGGACGTCCACAGCCCGCCGTGGAAGATGCCGATGATGATCTGGGCGGCCACGGCGAGGGCGCCGATGAGGGCGGTGAGCCGGGGGCCGGCGAACACCGCGGTGATCGTGGGGGCCACGACCAGCAGGGGGCCGAGGTGGATGTTGGGCGCGGTCAGCAGGTCCATCGCCGTGATCAGGCCGATCAGCCCCAGCGGCACCGCGATCAGCGTGCGGCTGGGGCGCCACGACTCACCGGGGTCCGGCAGGCGGTGCTGAAGGCGCATGCTTCCTGCTTACATTCCCCGGGGCCCGGCCGCCTGTCGGACGGGGAAGTCCCGTCAAGGCCCGCCCGAGGTTAAGTCATAAAGGATGACAAGCCGGTGATGGGCCCCGGGCACCGCGGCGGGTGAATCCGCAGGACGCGTGGCGCCGTCGCACCGGCCGGTCCGCGCTCCCCGTCCCGGCGTCCCCACCGGGCGGCGGCCCCGTCTCGCGTACGATCTTTGCCTCACGCACCAGTGTCCACCGCGACAGCGTCGACACAGCGACACCGTCCGTATGCGGCGACACCGTTGCGAGGACAGTCCGTATACAAGGACAGGGAGGCACGGCAGCCGTGGCTGCGAGACCCTTGAACGAAATCGTCGAACCGGGCTGGGCCAAGGCGCTCGAGCCGGTGGCCGGGCGGATCGCCGCCATGGGCGACTTCCTGCGCGCCGAGATCGCGGCGGGCCGGACCTACCTGCCGTCGGGCGCGAATGTGCTGCGCGCCTTCCAGCAGCCGTTCGACGACGTCAGAGTACTGATCGTGGGTCAGGACCCCTATCCCACGCCCGGCCACGCCGTCGGCCTCAGCTTCTCCGTAGCCCCGGAGGTGCGCCCGCTCCCGGGCAGCCTGGAGAACATATTCCGTGAGCTGCACACGGACATCGGGCTGCCCCGGCCGTCCAACGGCGACCTCACCCCGTGGACCCGGCAGGGGGTGCTGCTGCTCAACAGGGCGCTGACCACCGCCCCGCGCAAGCCCGCCGCCCACCGGGGCAAGGGGTGGGAGGAGGTCACCGAGCAGGCGATCCGGGCGCTGGTGTCCCGGGGCAAGCCGATGGTGGCGGTGCTCTGGGGGCGCGACGCCCGCAATCTGCGGCCGCTGCTGGGCGGGGTGCCGTGCGTGGAGTCGGCGCACCCCTCCCCCATGTCGGCGGACCGCGGCTTCTTCGGCTCGCGCCCGTTCAGCCGGACCAACGACCTGCTCGACCGGCAGGGCATGGCGCCGGTCGACTGGCGACTGCCCTGACTGCCCTGACACGGGGCCGGGCCCGGGCGATAGGGTGCGCGCCATGTCGCTTCGTACCGGCACGGCGGGCAGGGGCAGAGCGGGCACGGTCCTGGGCGTCGACTCGGGCGGCTCGGGCCTGCGGGTGGCCCTCGCCCCGGCCGATGGCGACGGCTCCGCGCTGACCTGGTCCTCGCCCGTGCCGGTCGGCACGGGCGAGCGCGGCATCGACGCGCCGGACCTGCTCGACCGGGTGCTGCCCGCCGCCCGGCGGCTGCTCCACGAGGCCGGGTCGCCGGGCTGCGACGCCGTGTGCGTGGGGGCCGCCGGCATGGCGACCCTGGGCGACGACCTCCACGCCGTACTGCCCGGAGTGCTGCGCGCCGAACTCGGCGCCCGGCGGCTGGCGCTGGCCAGCGACGCCGTGACCGCCTACGCGGGCGCGCTGGGGCAGCGCCCGGGTGTGGTCGTCGCCGCCGGAACGGGCGTGATCGCGCTCGGCACCTCCCTCGGCCCGGAGGGCCGCTGGCGGCGCGCCGACGGCTGGGGCCATCTGCTGGGCGACTGCGGTGGCGGCGCCTGGATCGGACGGGCCGGGATGGAAGCGGCGATGCGCGCGTTCGACGGGCGCGTCGGCGGATCACCGGCGCTGCTGGCCCGTCTGGAGGCGGTCTTCGGCCCGGCGTGCGGACTGCCCGGAAAGCTCTACCCCCGGCCGGACCGGCCCGCCGTCCTGGCCTCCTTCGCCCCCGAGGTGGGACGCTGCGCGGCGGACGACCCGGTCGCGGCGGGCATCCTGCGGGAGGCCGCGCGCCACCTCGCCGCGGCGGCCGCGGCGGCGTGCCCGTCGGCGATGGGTCCGTTGTCAACCGGCCCGGGGGCGGCACCCGAGGTGGCGCTGACGGGTGGGCTGTTCCGTATGGGCGAGGCTCTGCTCTCCCCCGTCCAGGAGGAATTGCAAAAGCAACTTCCGCAAGCCCGACTGACGACCTCCCAGGGCGACCCCCTCACGGGGGCGTTGCGCGTGGCCACGGCACTGGCGGAGGACACCCTCGCACTGCCGGTGGACGGCGCGCTGCTGCGCGTCGTTCGCTGATCACATCCGCACCCAACGGATGAGTCGGCGAATAAAGCCGGACAGACCTTGATCATTTACCCCCACCCAAACGGACGAGTCGTATGAACGGCTAGCATGCAACGCCATGAGCTCCCCCACAGGGCCCACGCCGGGCCTGCCAGTACGAATGCCGCGCCCCCGTCAGCCCGGGCGGCACCGGCGGCCGGAGCCCGCGGCTGCTCCGGCGGGCGCTCCCCCGCTGGTACTCGCCGTGCCCGGGACGCCCGACATCACCACGCACCGTCTCGCCGAGGAGCTGCTGAGCATCGCCCGCTCGGAGCTTCCGGGCCTCGACGCGCGCATCGGCTACGTGGACGTCGCCGAGAGCGGCGACGCCGGTGACGGCTTCCCCGCCCTGGACGCCGTCCTCGGCCACGCCTCCGCCCAGCGCGACGCCCGCATGGCCGAGGCCGAGGCCGCCGAGGGCCCGGAGGGCGCCGCCGTCTGGGCGCAGGCGCCCGACGCCGTCGTCGTGCCGCTGCTGGCGGGGCCGGACAGCGCCGTCGTCCGCCGCATACGCCAGGCCGTACTGAACAGCGGCTGCGCCAGCGAGCTCACCGACGCGCTCGGCCCGCACCCGCTGCTCGCGGAGGCCCTGCACGTCCGCCTCTCGGAGGCCGGGCTGGCCCGCGCCGACCGCGCCCGACTGTTCACAGTCACAACGGCCGCTGACGGCATCGTCCTGGCGACGGTCGGCGGCGAGGAGGCCGTGCAGTCCGCCGGCATCACCGGCATGCTGCTCTCCGCCCGTCTCGCGGTGCCGGTGCTGCCCGCCGCGCTGGACGAGGACGGCGCCGTCGCCCGCGCCGCCGACCAGCTGCGCTCCTCCGGCTCCCGGAACCTGGCGCTGGCCCCGTGCCTCATCGGCCCCGAGGTCGACGAGACCCTCACGGCCATGGCGGCGAAGGAGGCCGGCTGCGCCGCCGCCGAGCCGCTGGGTGAGTACCCGTCGGTAGGCAAGCTCGTCCTCGCCACGTACGCGGCCGCGCTCGGCATCACGCTGCCGGCGGCGCAGGGCGCCCCGGCCGCCCGGTAACCCGGCCGTCCGTACCGCCACGGGAGGGGCCTCCGCTGCCGGAGGCCCCTCCCGGCGTTTTCGGCCCCGCGCCCCGCGCTGCCGGGGCGAAGGAGACCGGGGCTCAGGCGAAAACCACGCAGGACGCCGCCGCGATCACGGTCGAGCCCGTCCGCGCCGGTATGCCCGTGTCCGGGTCGACGGCGAACCAGGTGACGTCCCCGGAGCGCTCGTTGGCCACGTACAGCACCCGTCCGTCCGGGCCGGCGGCCAGGTCGCGGGGCCAGTGCCCGCCGCAGCCGACGGTGCCGAGCAGCACGAGCTCGTCGCCGGCAGGGTCGAGGGAGAGCGTGGCGACGCTGTCGTGGCCCCGGTTGGCCGCCCACAGGAAGCGGCCGTCGGCGGAGATCACGGGCGCGGACGGATACGTCGGCCCCTCCGTCCCGGCCGGTACGACACGCGTCTCGCCCAAGGGCTCGAGCGTCCCCGCGGCCCCGTCCCAGCGGCAGACGGTGACGGTCGGCTCCAGCTCGTTGAGGACATAGGCGCGGTCACCACGCGGATGGAAGACCAGATGCCGGGGGCCGCTGCCTGGGCGCAGCCGGGCCTCCCCGTGCGGGCCGGGGGCGCCGGTGACGGGGTCGGTCCCGTAGATCCACACCGAGTCCGTGCCCAGGTCGGTCGCGAGCAGCCAGCGCCCGCTGGGGTCGGGCACCACCGCGTGCGCGTGCGGGCCGGCCTGACGGTCCGGCACCGGGCCGCCGCCCTGGTGCGGGAACACCGCCGAGGGGGCGCCCAGGGCTCCGCCCATGCGGACGGGCAGCGCGCTGACGCTGCCGGAGCCGTAATTGGCGGTGAGCAGCCACGGGCCGGCGGTGGCGAGGTGGGTGGGCCCGTCGCCCCGGACGGGAACGGGCGGGCCCAGGAGCGCGGGCCGCGCGGGATCCGCGAGGGAGAACGCGGCGACGGCTCCCTCGTCGGTCTCGCTGACCGCGTAGAGCACGTCGCCCCCGGGGGAGAGCGCGAGGTACGACGGGTTCACGACCGCGTCGGTGGTGTGGACGGGTCTGAGCGCGCCCGTCACGGCGTCGACCTCGGCGACGGTCAGGCCGGCGCCGCCCGCCTCGGTGAACGAGCCGATGTACGCCCACCGGCGCCGGGGTCCTTCGCTGCCGTTCGCCATGCCGTCCTCCCCCTCGCGGCCCGCCGGGTCCGTCGTGGCCCGTCGAGCGCTGGATCACTGTCAGTGGCTCCGACGCTACACGGCGGCACTGACAACGCCTCGACCGGCCGGTTCCCCGTCCGGCGCGCCGCCTGCCCGGGGCTCCGCACGTCGGGGAGGGCCCGGGGGCGGGGCCGCTCAGGCGGCGGGGGCGAAGACCCCGCGCGCGCCTTCCCGCAGCGGCGCGGCCAGCGAGGCGAGGGACGCCTCCAGGTCGCGCAGGTGGGCGAGGGCGGTCTCGGCGCCGGGGTGGTGGTGCGGGTCGGCGCCGGGCCCGGCCGTGGCCAAGGGCGTCTCGCCGGGGGCGGCCAGGGCCAGCAGCGCGGATTCGACGCGGTCGCAGGCGGCGGTCAGCCGGGCGTCGTGGGAGGCGGCCGGATCGGCGGCGACCTCCGCCAGGCCGCGGGCCTGCCGGGCGCAGTCGTCGAGGTGGGCGAGGACCGCCAGGGCCCGCTCGCGACGTGCCCGCAGCGGGCTGAGCGGGTGGAGCAGCGGGGCGAGGGAGACCCGCACCTTGGTCAGGAGGAGCTCCAGTTCGGCGACGTGCGGGGCGGGGTCGGCCGTCTCGTCGCCGGCCAGCCGGCGCGCGGAATCGGCGGTGCAGTGGCGCACGGCCAGCAGGGACCGCTGGATCCAGGCGTCGGTGGCGGCGTGCGTGGTGACGGGCAGGACGACGGCGACGGCGACGACCGCGCCCGCCGCGCCCACGAGGGTCTGTTCGAAGCGCAGTGCCAGCAGGCCTGGGTGGAGCACGCCGAGGAGCCCGTACAGCAGGCCGGCCATGACGGTCACGAAGAACATCATCCAGCTGTAGGAGGGGGCGGCGGTGTAGAAGATCCCGAAGACGCAGAGGGCGACCAGGGCGGCGGTGGGCACGGGCGCGCCGTGCAGGGGTACGGCCACGAGCAGGCCGGCGGCGATGCCCGCGAGGGTGCCGACGACGCGGCGGAAGCCGCGGACGAGGGTCTCGCCGCGCGAGGCGGTGTTGACGAAGATCCACCAGGCCGTGCCGACGGCCCAGTACCAGCGCTCCTGGGAGACCAGCTGGCCGACGGCGAGGGCCAGGCCGCAGGCGAGGGCGGCCTGGAAGGCCTGCCGGGTGGTGGCGCGCGCGAGGCCCCGGACGGCGAGGGGTGCCGGGGCGGCGGGCGGCGGGGTGCGCCGCTCGAGGGGCCAGGCCAGGAAGCGGACGCCGCCGGCGGCCGCCAGGCCCAGGAGCACCGCCGCGTAAAGGTGCGGCAGCTGGGCGGGGACGGCGTGGAGGAACTGCGTCGCGAAGAACATCATGAAGCCGAAGATCCCGAGGGCGTTGCCCCGGGGGCCCCAGCGGCGGGCGTACACCCCGCAGAAGACGACGGCGAGGAAGGCCGCGTCACGGAGGAGCGGCAGCCCGTGGAGGGCCGTCGCCAGCGCGAGGACGGGCAGGCCGACGGCGGGCAGCAGGGCGGTGGTGACCGTCTGGCGGCGGACGGTCGGGTCGGCGACCGTGAACAGCGCGAGCAGTGCCGCGAGCCCACCGGTGATGGAGGCCGTCAGCGGCAGCCCGGACAGTGCCACGACGGTGACCGCGAGGCCCACGCCCAGCACGGCGCGGGTGGCGGTCCGAAGCCTGGCCCGGCCCGGATCTGGTGCCACGAACGCCCTCTTCAGCACTGATTACCGCCCCTTCGACGCCCTGATGCGAACTGATGCGACCTGATGCGAAACCGCCGTGGATCCCGGCGCGGAGCCATGGGGAAACCCGGCATGAAAAAGGCGCCGCGGGAATCCGCAGCGCCATCGACCGGAACATCACACCATCACTTCGGCTGTTGGCTCAAGAGTGCCGAGAAAAACTGAGCCATTGGCCCAGCAGAACGCCGGGTAGCTGCGCCATGAGAGGGCCAATGGCCGCGTTCCGGGGGTTCGAGCGGCTCCGCCCCCGGCGACTGGGCCATTGGTACAGTGCGGGCCGGGACGAACGACCACGAGGGAGCCGATGGCCCATGGCCGTGGACGCGCTGGACGCCAGGATCCTGCGGCTGCTGCTGGAGCGGCCGCGGACGAGCGCTCGGGAGTACGCGCGGCTGCTGGGGATCGCGCGCGGCACGCTCCAGGCACGGCTCGACCGGCTGGAGCGCGACGGTGTGATCACCGGGACCGGCCCCCGTCTCTCCCCCGCCGCGCTGGGCCACCCGGTGCTGGCGTTCGTCCACATTGAGGTCACCCAGGGCCATCTGGACAGCGTGGCGAACGACCTCGGCGACGTGCCGGAGATCATCGAGGCGTTCTCGATAACGGGCGGCGGTGATCTGATGGCGCGCGTCGTCGCCCGGGACCCGGCGCATCTGGAGGATGTGATCCAGCGGCTGGTGCAGCTGCCCGGCGTGGTGCGCACGCGGACCGAGATGGTGCTGCGCGAGCGGGTGCCGTACCGGATGGTGCCGCTGGTGGAATCGGTGGGGCGGGCGGCGCAGCGCTCCACCTGACCGTCGGGCCCCGTGGGCTCCATGGGCTCCATGGGCTCCATGGGCTCCATGGGCTCCATGGGCTCCATGGGCTCCATGGGCTCCATGGGCTCCTGCCATGCTGGGGCGCGTGATCACTTCAGACGTGCCCTCGCCTCTCGCGGTCATCTTCGATCTCGACGGAACGCTGGTGGACAGCGAGCCGAACTATTTCGAGGCGGGCCGGGGCGTGCTCGCCCGCCACGGTGTGCGCGACTTCGGCTGGGACGAGCACCTGCGGTTCGTCGGCATCGGCACGCGCGAGACGCTGGAGACCCTGCGTAGGGAGTACCGCCTCGGCGTGCCCGTGGACGAGCTGCTCGCCGAGACGAACCACGCGTATCTGGAGCTGGCGGGCACGCGCACCGAGGCGTTCCCCCGGATGCGGGCGTATGTGGAGCGGCTGTACGCGGCCGGGGTACCGCTGGCCGTGGCGTCCGGTTCCTCGCTCCGGACCATCGAAGCGGTGCTGAAGTGCGTCGGTCTGACGGATCGTTTCGCCGCGGTGGTCTCGGCCGAGGAGGTGGCCCGCGGCAAGCCCGGGCCGGACGTCTTCCTGGAGGCGGCACGGCGGTTGGGCGTGGAGCCCGGTGAGTGCGTGGTGGTGGAGGACGCGCCTCCGGGCGCCGAGGCGGCGCACCGGGCGGGGATGCGGTGCGTGGGGGTGCCGTACGCGCCCTCCGTGGCCGCGGATCCGGCGTTCGGCACGGCGGGGCTGCTGTTCCCGGGCGGTCAGGCGGAGTTCGACGCCGCGCGGGCCTATGCGTGGGTCTTCGACGGCTCCGGCGGCCGCTGAGGAAAGCCTCGTTTCCCGGTCTCCCCGCACGTTTCTCCCCGTGGAGTTGTGGGTGCGATTATCTGCACGCCCATACCCCATCCACGAGGAAAAGGTCCGTCCATGGATCCACTCAGGAGCAGATCCGTCCGTCGCCGGTGCGTGGCCGCGATCGCCTCGGCGATCGCGCTGGCCGTCGCGCTGCCCACGGCGACCGCCCAGGCGGCGAGCGGCCCGTCCGGTATCGCCGCGAAGGGCGCATTCCTGCTCGACAGCGGAGCGAACCACGCACTGTGGGGCAAGGAGGCCGACACCCGGCGGCAGATGGCCAGCACCACCAAGATCATGACCGCCATCACGGTGCTGGACAAGCGCGGCGTCGACCTCGGCAAGAAGGTCACCGTCAAGCAGTCGTACCGCGACTACGTGGCCCGCACCGGTGCCAGCACCGCCGATCTACGGACGGGCGACACCCTGACCGTACGTCAGCTGCTGTACGGGCTGATGCTCCCCTCCGGGTGCGACGCCGCGTACGCGCTCGCCGACACCTTCGGCATGGGCAACACCGAAGCCGCCCGCACGCGGTCGTTCATTGCCAAGATGAACAAGACGGCCGAGGACCTGGGTCTGAGGAACACCCGGTACGACTCGTTCGACGGCATATCGGCCGGGGGCGACAACTACACCACGCCCCGTGACTCGGCCACGCTGGCCCGGCACGCGATGGCCAACAGCACGTTCGCCACGGTGGTCGGAACGACAGCCACCCGCCAGAAGGCCGTGAACGTCAACCGCACCTACTACTGGGACAACACCAACAAGCTGCTCGGGTCCTACCAGGGGGCGATCGGCATCAAGACCGGTACCGGCACGGCCGCCGGGCCGTGCCTGGTATTCGCCGCCCAGCGCGGCAAGCGCACGGTCGTGGGCGTCATCCTCAACGACCCCACGAACCGCTACCCGGACGCCGCGCGGATGCTCGACTGGGCCTTCGGCACGAAGACCGCGCTGAAGCTGCGCCGGCTTCCGCAGTCGGCGCAGAAGGACTGATCCTCAGCCCAGGAAGCTCAGCCGCACCTGGCGGTCCGGATTGTCCACGTTGGTATCGACCAGACACACGGACTGCCAGGTTCCGAGCTCCAGCCGCCCGCCGATGACCGGGAGGGTCGCGTGCGGCGGCACCAGGGCCGGCAGCACGTGGTCGCGGCCGTGGCCCCTGCTGCCGTGCCGGTGCCGCCAGCGGTCGTCCGCGGGCAGCAGGTCCCGCAGCGCGGCCAGCAGGTCGTCGTCGCTGCCCGCACCCGTCTCCAGCACCGCCACACCGGCGGTCGCGTGGGGCACGAACACATTGAGCAGGCCGTCGCGGCCCCCGGCCGCCTCGCGCAGGAACGCCTCGCAGTGGTCGGTGAGGTCGTACACGCGCTCGGAACGGCCGGTGGTGATCTCCAGGACATGGGTGCGGAAGGTATCGCTCATGCGCTCATCTTCGTACGGATACCGCGCCCCGTCGTACCGGTAGCCCCGGTCGGTGCCCGCCGGGAAGGGATCGCCCACTCCGATAGTTAGTAGAAACATGAACGAAATCGGGGTGCGGGACGTCGAGGCCGTGGTCGTGGGCGCCGGGCAGGCGGGCCTGTCCGCCGCCTACCACCTGCGGCGCACGGGACACGAGCCGGAGCGGGACTTCGTCGTCCTGGACCGGTCGCCGCGCCCGGGCGGCGCCTGGCAGTTCCGCTGGCCGACCCTGACCTACGGCAAGGTGCACGGCATGCACGCCCTGCCGGGCATGGAGCTGACGGACGCGGACGACGACCGGCCCTCCTCGGAGGTGATCGCCGGGTACTTCGCCGACTACGAGCGCGCCTTCGGCCTGCGCGTGCGCCGGCCGGTCGAGGTGCGCGCGGTACGCGAGGGCGACGGCGGACGGCTGCGGGTGGAGACGTCCGAAGGAACCTGGTCGGCCCGTGCGCTGATCAACGCGACCGGCACCTGGGACCGGCCCTTCTGGCCCCGCTACTCCGGCCAGAAAAGCTTCCGGGGCCGTCAGCTGCACACCGCGGACTACCCCGGGCCGGACGCCTTCGCCGGGCTGCGGGTCGTGGTCGTCGGCGGCGGCACCTCGGCGGTGCAGCACCTGCTGGAGATCGCCGAGGTGGCGGCCGCCACGACCTGGGTGACGCGCCGGCCGCCGGTGTTCCGCGACGGCCCCTTCGACGAGGCGCGCGGACGCGACGCCGTCGCCATGGTGGAGCGACGGGTACGGGAGGGCCTCCCGCCGCGGAGCGTCGTGTCGGTGACGGGCCTCCCGATGACGGCCGCGATGGAACGGGCCCGCAAGACCGGAGTCCTGGACCGGCTGCCCATGTTCGACCGCGTCACACCGACCGGTGTCGCCTGGGCCGACGGCACGGCCGTCGACGCGGACGTCATCCTGTGGGCCACCGGATTCCGGGCGGCCCTCGGCCACCTCGCCCCGCTGGGGCTGCGCGAACCGGGCGGCGGCATCCGGGTCGAGGGCACACGCGCGCTCCGCGACCCCCGCGTCCACCTGGTCGGCTACGGCCCATCGGCGAGCACCATCGGCGCCAACCGCGCCGGGCGCGCCGCCGTGCGCGAGATCGGGGAGCTCCTGGCGGAGGGCCTGCCGGACACGACGGGATCTTCGGATTCCCCGGGTTCTTCTGATTCTTCGGGTTCTTCCCAGCGGGCGCTCGCTGCGGCAGTATGAGGCGGCGAAGACGATCACTGGCCGGAGCGTCACCGACCGCGAGGAGATGGCCGAGGTGTCATGCGCGTAGGGCTGTTCGTCACCTGCGTCAACGACACGCTGCGGCCGCAGACCGGCCGGGCCGTGGTCACACTGCTCGAACGGCTCGGCGTGCGCGTCGACTTCCCGCCGGCGCAGAGCTGCTGCGGCCAGCCCCTGTACAACACGGGCTACCGCCACGGCACCGAGCCGCTGCTCCTGCGCACCGCTGCCGCGTTCGCCGACCACGAGTACGTCGTCACCCCCTCCGCCTCGTGCGCCGCGATGGTCCGGGACGCCTACCCCCGGATCGCCGCCCGCGCGGCCGCCGAGGGGCGCCCCGCCGACGCGGCGCGGCTGCGGGCCGCCGTGGAGCGGCTGGCGCCCAGGACCTACGAACTCACCGAGTTCCTGGTGGACGTACTGGGCGTCGTCGACGTCGGCGCCCGCTTCCCCCACACCGTCACCTACCACCCCACCTGCCACGGGCTGCGCGCACTGGGCCTGCGTGACCGCCCGCGCCGGCTGCTGGAGCACGTCGAGGGACTCGAACTGCGCGAGCTCGAAGGCGCCGACGAGTGCTGCGGCTTCGGCGGCACGTTCGCGGTCAAGAACGCGGCCGTCTCCGCCGCCATGGGCGCCGACAAGGCACGGGCGATCGACCGGACCGGCGCCGCGACGGTCTGCGCGGCCGACAACTCCTGCCTGCTCCACATCGGCGGCACCCTCGCCCGGGACGGCTCCCCCGTGCGCGCCCTCCACCTGGCGGAGATCCTGGCCTCCACGGACGGAGTCGTGCCATGAGCCGTACGTATCTGGGCATGCCCGCCTTCCCCCGCGCCGCCGCCGAATCGACCCGGGACGGCACGCTGCGCGCCAACCTCCGGCACGCCACGCACACCATCCGCGCCAAACGGACCGCCGCCGTGGCCGAACTGGAGGACTGGGAGCAGCTACGGGCGGCCGGAGCGGCCGTCAAGGACCGCACGCTGCGCCACCTGGACCACTATCTGCTGCGGCTGGAGGAGAACGTCACCCGCGCCGGGGGCACGGTCCACTGGGCGGCCGACGCCGACGAGGCGAACCGCATCGTCACCGAGCTCGTACGGGCCACCGGCGAGCGCGAGGTCGTCAAGGTCAAGTCCATGGTCACCCAGGAGACCGGCCTCAACGCCGCCCTGGAACAGGCGGGCATCCGCGCCTACGAGACCGACCTCGCCGAGCTCATCGTCCAGCTCGGCGACGACCTGCCCTCCCACATCCTCGTCCCGGCGATCCACCGCGGCCGCCGGGAGATCCGCGACATCTTCCGCGACCGGATGGCCGACTGGGGCCGCCCGGCCCCCGAAGGGCTCACCGACCGGCCCGCCGACCTCGCCGAGGCCGCGCGGCTCCACCTGCGCGAGAAGTTCCTGCGGTGCAAGGTCGGCATCTCCGGCGCCAACTTCATGGTGGCCGAGACCGGCACCCTGGTCGTCGTCGAGTCCGAAGGCAACGGCCGTATGTGCCTCACGCTCCCCGAAACCCTGATTTCCGTGGTCGGAATCGAGAAGACCGTACCGACCTGGCGGGATCTGGAGATCTACCTCCAGCTGCTGCCGCGCTCCTCCACCGCCGAGCGCATGAACCCCTACACCTCGATGTGGACGGGCACCACGGCCGAGGACGGCCCCCGCGACTTCCACCTCGTGCTGCTCGACAACGGCCGCACCGACACCCTCGCCGACGAGGTCGGGCGCCAGGCCCTGCGCTGCATCCGCTGCTCGGCCTGTCTCAACGTCTGCCCGGTCTACGAGCGCGCCGGCGGCCACGCCTACGGTTCGCCCTACCCCGGGCCCATCGGCGCGATCCTCACTCCACAACTGCGCGGCCTCGTCTCACCGCTGGAGGAGTCGCTCCCCTTCGCCTCGTCCCTGTGCGGCGCCTGCTACGAGGTGTGCCCGGTGGCCATCGACATCCCGGAGGTCCTGGTCCATCTGCGGGAACGGGTGGTGGAGGGCGGCCCCGTCACCGTCCGCGGCAACCGCACCGTCATCAGGCCCGCGAAGCGCCACGCCCTGGAGCGCGCCGCGATGCGCGCGGCCGGCTGGGCCTTCGACCACCCGGCCGCGCTGCGGCGGGCCCAGCGACTCGCCGCCCGGACGCGCCGCGCCCACCCCCGGCGGCTGCCGGGCCCGGGCCGCGCCTGGTCGGACACCCGCGAACTGCCGGAGGTGCCCGAGGAGTCCTTCCGCGACTGGTGGGCCCGTACCCGGGGAGAGCGGCGGCCATGACCGGCGACCCGGCGCACTCCCCGAGCAGGGCGCGCGTCCTGGGGCGCGTACGGCGCGCACTGGCCGATGTGCCGCGCTACGAGCGCCCCGACGATCACCCGGTTCCCCGGGATTATCTGCGGACGCACGGCGAACGGACACCCGCCGAGTCCGTCGACCTGCTCGCCGCGCGGCTGGCGGACTACCGGGCCGTCGTGCACCGCACGGACCCGGCCGGGCTGCCCGCCCTGCTCGCGGAGCTGCTGCGCCGCCGCGGCGCCCGCCGGGTCGTCGTACCGGCCGGTCTGCCGGACGGCTGGCTGGCCGAGGCGACTGCCGAACGGGTCGTGGACGGTCCGGGGCTGACGGCCCGTGACCTGGACGCCATGGACAGCGTGGTCACCGGGTGCGCGCTGGCGATCGCCGAGACCGGCACCCTGGTCCTCGATGCGGGCCCGGACCAGGGCCGCCGCCGCATCACCCTCGTGCCCGACCACCACCTGTGCGTGGTCCGGGCACCCGGGCAGGTGGTGGACTCGGTGCCGCGGGCCCTGGAACGCCTCTCCCCCGTCCGGCCCCTGACCTGGATCTCGGGCCCGTCGGCGACGAGCGACATCGAACTGGACCGCGTCGAGGGTGTCCACGGCCCGCGCGCTCTGGAAGTGATCCTCGTCGAGGGCCCGGAACCGCCCTCCTGACAGCACCCACCCTTACGCCCACCCTTATCAACCGTGCTCGTTTCAACCGTGTTCGTTCCCAAGGAGGAACCGTGCCGGAACCACCCCTGCGCGGCATCACGGTCGTCGCCCTCGAACAGGCCGTCGCGGCCCCTTTCGCCACCCGTCAGCTCGCCGACCTGGGAGCCCGGGTCATCAAGGTCGAACGCCCCGGTCGCGGCGACTTCGCCCGGGACTACGACCGCCGGGTGAAGGGCCTCTCCGCCTACTTCGTCTGGGTCAACCGGGGCAAGGAGAGCGTGGTCCTGGACCTCAAGGACGCCACGGACCGGGCACTGCTCGACCGGCTCCTCGCCCGCGCCGACGTCTTCGTGCAGAACCTCGGCCCCGGCGCCGCCGACCGGCTGGGCCTGGCCCCCGGCCCCCTGCGGGCCCGTCATCCCCGCCTGATCACCTGCGACGTCTCCGGCTACGGCACGACCGGCCCGTACCATGACCGCAAGGCCTACGACCTGCTGGTGCAGTGCGAGGCCGGACTCGTCTCACTCACCGGAAGCCCGGACTCCCCCGCCCGGCCCGGGATATCCGTCGCCGACATCGCCGGAGGGATGTACGCCTTCACGGGCATCCTGACCGCCCTGTACGAACGCGAACGCACCGGCGAGGGCTCGGCCCTGTCCCTCTCCCTCTTCGACGCCCTGGCCGAGTGGATGGGGCAGCCGTACTACGCGGAGGCGTACGACGGGCCGCCCCTGGCCCGCACCGGGGCCCGGCACCCGTCCATCTCCCCCTACGGCCACTACCGGTGCGGCGACGGCGCCCGGGTCTTCCTCAGCGTGCAGAACGACCGCGAGTGGCGGACCCTGTGCGAACGGGTGTTACGGCGCCCGGAGTTGGCGGACGATCCGCGCTTCGCGGACAATCCGCTGCGCCACACCCATGACGAGCAGCTGACGGCCGTCATCGAGGAGTGCTTCGCCGGGCACACGGCCGAGGGCGTCCTCGCCCTGCTCGACGCGGCGGGCATCGCGGCGGCCCGGCTGCGCACGGTCGCCGAGTTCGCCGCGCACCCCCAGCTGGCGGCGCGGGACAGATGGCGGGAGTTCGGCTCGCCCGCCGGTCCGCTGCGCGGGCTGCTGCCTCCGGTGGCAGTGACGGGTCGGGAGGCGGTGATGGGCGCGGTGCCCGCGCTCGGGGAGCACACGGCCGCGATCCGCGCGGAGTTCGGCGAGCCGGAGGAACCGGGCACCCGTCGAAGGTGACCCTGCCGGTGGTAGGCACCCCGTGCGTACGCGAAGCCGGGGGCTGGGCGGGTCGGTCCCGGGGCGGCAGGCTCTGTCCCGAAGCGGAAGATCGCCGGGGAACCGGCGGACCCATCCAGAAGGGGGACGACCCATGGTTGCGTGGACAGCGGGGCTCGACACGGCGGCACGGGCCGGGACGACGGGCGGAGCGGACACGGGGACCCGGTGGCGGGCGGGCTGGTCGGCCCCGGTGCAGCGGCCCAGCAGCGGCTTCGAGGAGAACTGGGCGGAGACCGGCTTCGACCGCCAGTCGGTACGTCAGGTCGTCCGGGTGACGGACGGCGGCTCCGGGGCCCGGATCCGGCTGTCGAACCGCTATGGCACGGGGCCGTTGACCGTGGACGCCGCGTCTCTCGCCCTGGCCGGTGAGGGGGCCGCCGTCCGGCCCGGCACCTTGCGGCCGCTGACCTTCGACGGGGCGCCGTCGGTGGTGATACCGGCGGGTGGCGAGGTGGTGAGCGACCTGGCGGAGTTGCCGGTCGAGCCGCTGTCCTCGGTCACGGTGACCCTCTACTTCGGGGGCCCGACGGGACCGGCGACCTTCCACGCGCAGGCCTATGCCACATGCTTCAGGGCGTCCGGCGACCGGACCGCCGACGCCGGTGCCGAGGGCTTCGCCGGGCGGACCCACTCGTGGTACTACCTCTCCGATGTGGAGCTGACGGGCGGTGACGCCCCTGTCTCCGGTGCCTCCGGGACGGTGGTGGCCTTCGGCGACTCCCTCACCGACGGCTTCGGCTCGACCGTCGGCGCCGATCGGCGCTACCCGGACGCGCTCGCCGAGCGGCTCCGGTCCGCCGGCCACTCCTGGGCCGTACTCAACGCGGGCATCGGCGGAAATCTGCTGCTCAACGACTCGCCGTGGTACGGCGAGCGGGCGCCGGCCCGCTTCGACCGGGACGTCCTCGACAAGCCCGGCGTCCGCTCGGTGATCGTCCTCGTCGGACTCAACGACATCGGGTTCAGCGAGGTGGATCTGCCCACCTACCGGCCCAACCCGCAGGTGTCGGTGGCCGAGCTGACGGCCGGATACCGCGAGCTCGTCGAGCGGGCGCACCGGCGTGGCGTCAAGGTGATCGGAGGGACGGTCCTGCCGTTCAAGGGCGCCGAGTACCACACGCCGCGGGCCGAGGCGAAGCGCGTCGCGGTCAATGAGTGGATCCGCACGTCCGGGGTCTTCGACGCGGTGGCCGATTTCGCCGTGGCCCTGTCCGCACCGGACGACACCGAGACGCTTGACCCCGCGTACGACAGCGGGGATCACAAGCACCCCAATGACGCGGGGTACCGGGTGATGGCCGGTGCCGTGCCGCTCGGGTCGCTCTGAGGTCCCGGCGGCGGGGTGGCACGCGGCCGGGCGGGCCGGCTGGGCCGGGCCAGGACCCGGCCTCCCGCCCCGCGCGCGGGGTCAGACCTTGGCCACGAGGGGGATGTCGCGCCGGACCAGCGCGGCGTAGCGCCCGTCGTCGGCGAGGAGTTCCTGGTGGGTGCCGCGCTCGGTGATCCTGCCGCCGTCGAGGACGATGATCTGGTCGGCGTGGCGGACCGTGGAGAGCCGGTGCGCGATGGTGATCGTCGTACGTCCCGCGGAGAGGGTGTCGAGGGCCTGCTGGACGGCGTGTTCGGTGTGGGTGTCCAGAGCGCTGGTCGCCTCGTCGAGGATGAGCACGGGCGGGTCGCGGAGGATCGTACGGGCGATGGCGAGGCGCTGTTTCTCGCCTCCGGAGAAGCGGTAGCCGCGCTCGCCGACCAGGGTGTCGTAGCCGTCGGGCAGGGAGGCGACGTAGTCGTGGATCTGGGCGGCCTCGGCGGCGGCTCTGATCTCCTCGTCCGTGGCGTCGGGCTTGGCGAAGCGGAGGTTGTCGGCGACGGAGGCGTGGAAGAGGTAGGTCTCCTGGGAGACGACGCCGACGGCCCGGGCGAGGGTGTCGAAGTCGAGGTCGCGCACGTCCTCCCCGTCGATGAGGACGCGTCCGCCGGTGACGTCGTAGAGGCGGGGCACGAGATAGCTCAGGGTGCTCTTGCCCGAACCGGTGGGGCCGACGACGGCCAGGCTGCCGCCGGCGGGGATGACGAGGTCGATGCCGCTGAGGGCCGCGCTGCCGGGGCCGTAGGAGAAGGAGACGTTCTCGAAGGCGACCTCGCCGCGGATCTTCTTCAGGCGCACCGGGTGCGTGGGCTCGGCGATCTCCACGGGCAGGTCGAGGTATTCGAAGATCCGCTGGAAGAGGGCGACGGAGGTCTGCACCTGCACGCCGGTGGACAGCAGCGCGACGGTGGGTCTGAAGAGCCCCTGCTGGAGGGAGACGAAGGCCACGAGCGTGCCGAGGGAGATGTCCGGTCCGCCGGTCCGCAGGGCGATGCCGGCCGCCCAGTAGATGAGGGCGGGCATGGCGGCCATGACGACGCCGATGGTGGACATGCGCCAGCGTCCCGCCATATTGGTGCGTACTTCCAGCTCGACGAGCCGCTCGGACTCCTCGGTGAAGGCCTTGGTGAGGGAGTCGGCCCGGCCCATGGTGCGGCCGAGCAGGATGCCGCTGACGGAGAGCGATTCGGTGACCATGGCGGCCATGACGGCCATCTGGGTCTGCCGTTCGGCGGTGATCCTCTTGCGCTCGTTGCCCACGCGCCGGCCTATCCAGACGAAGACCGGCAGCAGGAGCAGGGAGACGACGGTCAGCCGCCAGTCCAGGGCGATCATCGCGACGACGGTGGCGATGACGCTGGTCAGGTTGGAGACGAGTGAGGTCGCGGTGGAGGTGACGGTGGCCTGCATCCCGCCGATGTCGTTGGCGATGCGGGACTGCACCTCGCCGGTGCGGGTCCGGGTGAAGAACGCCAGCGGCATGCCCTGGAGCCGTCCGTAGACCGCGGTGCGCAGATCGTGCATCACGCGCTGGCCGACGGTGGTGGAGATCAGGGTCTGGAGCACGCCGAAGACGCTGTTGACGACGGCCGCGGCGATCATGCCGAGGGCCAGCAGACTCAGCAGGCCCATACGGCCCTGCGGGATGGCGACGTCGAGGACCGCGCGCAGCATGAACGGCGAGGCGACGGTGACGAGCGACGAGGCGGCGACCAGCAGCGCGACGAGCGCGAGCCGGCCGCGGTACGGGTGGAAGAGACGGAGGATGCGCCGCACCTGCGCGGGCCGCTCCGGGTCTGCGGGAGGTGGTGTCCAATCCAGTGCGTCGTGAGGCATGGGCTCCTTCAGCGAGGTCGGGTCCGGGAGGCGGACGGCACGGTGACGCCGGAACGGTGCCAGGTGGCTCATACGTCATGACCCGCCCGGCTCCGAACAGAGCATAGCTCACTGTTACCTATACTCACAATGCAAGCTGTCCTGATAACATTGCGATCATGACGGCCCCCGACACGTCCGGCCAGCTCGCCGAGCAACTGCTGAGGCTGACCCGCAGGCTCCATCGCGCGCAGAAGCGATATCTGGACCCGGTCGGCATCACGCCCGCCCAGTCGCGCCTGCTCCGCACCGTGGCGCACTACGAAGCACCGCCGCGCATGGCGGACCTGGCCGAGCACCTGGAGGTCGTGCCCCGGGCGGTGACGACGCTGGTCGACGCCCTGGAGACCAATGGGGCGGTGCGCCGGGTGCCGGACCCGTCCAACCGCCGGGTGATCCGCATAGAGCTCACCGACCAGGGCCGCTCCACATTGCGCGCCCTGCGGGACGCCCGCCGCGCGGCGGTGGAGGACGTCCTGGCCCCGTTGGACGACGACCAGCGCGAGGTGCTGGGCGATCTGCTCGCCGAGCTGCTGACGGGCCCGGCCCGCACCGCCTCCTGAGCTCCCGCCGCGTCCGCCACACGGCGGCGGGGGTGGAGCGCACGCCCCACCCCCGCCTCCCTCCCGGACGACCGGTCAGCAGCGCCGGCTGTCCTCCGTCAGCTCGCCCTGGACCGAGGCCAGGGTGCGGTCGTAGCACGCGCCGGGGCCCAGGAGGCGGTAGCGCTCACGGGAGACCCCTGTGGCGTGGCGCTGTTCCCGGGGGACGTTCTGGATGTAGGACGCGTTACCGGTGTAGGTGTCGTCCAGTCGGCTCCAGGTGAGCTGTTTCCCCGCCCGCGCGGTGCGCAGATCGGCCTGGTCGCCCATGGTCAGCACGGTGTTCAGCCGGTTGTCGGGGTCCACGGTGGTGACGCCCTCCATGCTGTAGACGCGGTGGGCCGTGTTCACCGTGGCCGGTCCGCGGCCGGCGACCGTGACGGTCTCGTCGTCCGTCCAGCGGGCCCGCAGCCCGTCCGTGGCCTCGCCGTCCTTCCAGCGGTGCAGCGAGGTGGCGGCCAGCCGGCGGGTGACCGTGGTGTCGACCCGCCCGTGCGAGGTCTTCAGATAGCCGGAGACGGTCAGCGCGTGCGCGGCGTCCGCCTCCACCCGGTGCCGGTCGCCGGGCCGGTAGTCGGCGGTGCCGCGCGGGGCGCCCTCCTGGTACCGGGTGACCGCACCGGTGACCACGGACGCCTTGGCGTCCTGCCAGACCAGGACGTTGACGGGGGTGTCCCAGCCACTCTGGCCCTCGGGCACCCCGGCCACCGTGACCGATATCCGGTGCGGTTTACCGTCGTTCAGCTGCCCCGCGAAGGGCGTGAGGTCGTACTCCACCGGCCGGACGTCGAAGGCGCGCGGGCCGGGGATCACGTACCACAGGAAGGGGTTGGACCAGCCGCCCGTCCACACCGTCGGGTAGGGGGCGGCGATCCCGGCCAGTCTGCCGTCCACCGAGACGCGCACCTCCCGGTTGGGCCCGTCCTTGGCCTTGCAGGAGTAGGGCGCGGACTCCGGCGCCGCGAGGTACCAGAACTCCTCGCAGCCGCCGCCTGATCCGGTCGCGTAGACCTCGGCCACGACGCGCTCGCTGTTGCGCGGCACGGTCAGCGCGCCCTCGTAGGCCTGGCCGGTCTTCTGCGCGCCGTCGAGGGTGAGGACCCGGTCCGGGGTGCGGGCGGGCTTCACTCGCCCCTCGGCCTTGTAGAAGGTCAGGGTCGCCTTGACCTTGATGGCGCCGGTGTAGGTCTCGTTGACGAGGTTGCCGATGAGCATCTCGACGGGCTGCCGGGTGCGCAGGGCAGGGGCGTAGCGGGTGACGTCCTTCTCAACGTGCCAGGTGATGCCCTTGGGCGAGGGTTCGGGTGTCGAGGTGCGCAACACCTCGATGCCGCCTATACGGAGATAGCCGAGGCGGTCGAACTGCCGCCCGGCCACCGCGCCGTCGAGTCGGAGGACGACCTTGTTCCAGCGGTCACCACAACGCTCGGGGGGCGTGTAGGTGCTCTTGTAGGGCGTGTAGTCGCGGAATTCGGTCTCCGCGACGGTCACGGTGCACGAGGTGGTGCGAGGGGTGGCCACGGGTGGGCCGGCGGTGATCGGATCGTGCCATTCGGTGCCGAACTCGGTGGGCGCGGCGGCCGTGGCCGTTCCGGCGCTCAGCGCCAGTCCGGTGGCCGCGGCGCACAGCGCCAGGAACAGTCGTCTCATGGGGCAGGAGTGAAGCGCGTCGCCGCGTGGCGCACCAGTACTAAGCCGGTCTGATGGGCCGTGGCCGGACACCCCGTGTGGGAAAACCAGTTGAACCGGACATCTCCGTGCCGAGAGCCTGGCACGGACCCCTACCACCCACTCCGAACCGGGATGTCATGCACATTCGCGATCTGCCGTTTCCCGACCCCGGCCGTCCGGACGTCCGGTCGGGCCCCCGCTTCCTGCTGTGGCTGGGGCGGAGTCAGGTGGGCGGCCAGGCAAAGGCGATGTTCTGGGGCACGGTCAACATGGCGTCCGTGGCCCTGTTCCCCCTGGCGGCGGGTCTCGCCGTGCAGGCGGTGGTCGACCGCTCCGGCGCCCGGCTGGCGCTGGCGGCCGGTCTGATGCTGCTGCTGGGGACGGTCATGGCTCTGGCCGACATGATGCTGCACAGGGTTTCGGTCACCAACTGGATCACGGCGGCGGCACGGGTGCAGCAGCTTCTGGCCCGGAAGACCGCCGAGTTGGGGGCGACGCTGACGCGCCGGGTCGCGGCCGGTGAAGTGGTGGCGGTGTCCACGGGCGACGTCGAGAAAATCGGCTGGTTCGTGGAGTCCGTCTCGCGCTTCATGGCGGCGCTGTTCACCACCGTGGTGCTCTGCGTGTCCCTGACGATCTACCAGCCCGTCCTGGGGCTGGTGATCGCGGCCGGTGTGCCCGTACTGGCCCTGGCGGTGCTGCCGTTGCTGCCGCATGCCACGCGGCGGGCCGACGAGCAGCGGGAGAAGGCCGGCCGGGCCACCGAGCTGGCGTCGGACACCGTGGCCGGACTGCGGGTGCTTCGGGGCATCGGTGGCGAGGAGCTGTTCCTTTCCCGCTACCGCCGTGCCTCCCAGGAGGTGCGCGCGGCGGCCGTGCGCAGTGCCCGGATGTGGGCGCTGATCGCGGCGGTCCAGGTGGTGCTGCCGGGGCTGCTGCTGATCGCGGTGGTCTGGTACGGCGTACGGCTGGTCCAGGAGGGCCGGATCGAGGTGGGCGAGCTGGTCACGGTCTACGGCGTGGTCAGCTTCCTGCTGCTGCCGTTGCGCCAGTTCGAGGAGATCGCCCAGGCCTACTCCTTCTCCCGGCCCTCGGCGGCGCGTGCCGCCAGGGTGCTGGGGCTGGAGCGCGTCGTGCCGCCGGACGGCGATCGTGAGGCGCCCGGGCCCGGGCCGCGGGGCGATCTGTACGACCCCGTCAGCGGACTCCTCGCGCCGGCCGGGCGGCTGACGGCTGTGGTGTGCGGGGATCCCGACGCCGCGGGCCGGCTCGCCGACCGGCTCGGCGGCCACGCCGACGGGGGTGCCGGCGGGACGCCCTCCGTGCTGCTGGGCGGTGTGGCGCTGGACGACCTGCCGCTCGACGTGGCGCGCGAGGCCGTGCTCGTGCAGGACAAGGACCCGGTGCTGCTGTCGGGCACCCTCACCGAGCTGCTGGACGTGCCCTCCTCGGGTGCCGTGACGGCCGAGGCCGCCCTGGCGGCGGCGCAGTGCGACGACGTACTGGCCTCGCTGACCCGGTCCTCGGCGGGCGGGAGCGACGATCCGATGCGGGCCCGGATCACCGAGCGCGGCCGCTCGCTGTCCGGCGGGCAGCGCCAGCGCCTGGCACTGGCCCGTTCCCTGATCACCGACCCGGAGGCGCTGGTGCTGGACGAGCCGACCGCCGCGGTGGACTCGCACACCGAGGCCCGCGTCGCGGAGGGGCTGCGCCGTCTGCGCGCGGGCCGTACGACGGTGGTGTTCACCTCCAGTCCGCTGCTGCTCGACCGGGCCGACCGGGTGGTGTTCGTCCAGGAGGGCCGGGTGGCGACGGTCGGGGCCCACGCCGACCTGGTGCGCACCGACCCCGCCTACCGCGCGGTCGTCACCCGCCGGACGGACGAGGAACCGGGCGGGACGGAGGAACCGCGCGGGACGAACAAAGAGAACGAAGAGATCGACAAGGCACTGGACATGGAGCTCGCCGGATTCGAGAAGGCCGACTTCGAGAAGGCCGTGGCCGACGAGGGCGAGCAGATCGGGGAAACGGCATGATCGGCCTGGCACCTCCGTCCTACGACCCGGCCGCACCGGAGTCGGCGACAACGCTTCCGGTGGCCGGACACACCACGGTGCGCGCCTACGCGAAGGGGATGCTCCGCCGGCACCGGGGCGCCTTCGCCCTGCTCGTGGGAGCCAACGCGATCGCGGTGCTCGCCTCGATGACCGGCCCGTATCTGCTGGGCGGGCTGGTCGAGGAGCTCGCCTCGGGCGCGCGGGAGCTCCACCTGGGCCGTACGGTCTCCCTCTTTGCCGTCGCCCTGGCCGTCCAGGCGCTGTTCACTCGCATGGTGCGGCTGCGCGGGGCGGTGCTCGGCGAACAGATGCTGGCGGACCTGCGCGAGGACTTCCTCGTCCGGTCGGTGGGACTGCCGCCGGGTGTGCTGGAGCGGGCGGGCACCGGTGATCTGCTGTCTCGGATCACCACGGACGTCGACCGGCTGGCCAACGCCATGCGGGAGGCCGTGCCCGAGCTGGCGATCGGCGTCGTCTGGGCCGGGCTGCTCCTGGGGGCGCTGACCGTCACGGCGCCGCCACTGGCGCTGTCGCTGCTGGTCACGGTGCCGCTGCTGCTCGTCGGCTGCCGCTGGTACTTCCGGCGGGCGCCGGGCGCCTATCGCTCCGAGGCCGCCGGCTACGCGGCCGTCGCCGCGGCCCTGACGGAGACCGTGGACGCCGGGCGGACCGTCGAGGCGCACCGGCTGGGCCGGGAGCGGGTCGCGCTGTCCGACCGTCGCGTCTTCGAATGGACGCAATGGGAGCGCTATACGTTGTGGCTGCGCTCGGTGCTGTATCCGGTGGTCAATGTGTCGCATGTGCTGCTGCTCTGCGCCGTGCTGCTCCTCGGCGGGTTCTGTGTGCTGAAGGGCTGGCTCTCGGTCGGTGAGCTGACGACGGGCGCGTTGCTCTCGCAGATGCTCGTCGAGCCGCTGGGGCTGATCCTGCGCTGGTACGACGAGCTCCAGGTCGCCCAGGTGTCGCTGGCCCGGCTCGTGGGGGTGCGGGAGATCGGCGCCGACGACGCCGACGAGCGGGTGCGCCCGGCGGGCCGGGACGTCCGGGCGGACCGGGTGCGCTTCGGCTACGGTCCCGACGGCGATGTGCTGCACGGGGTCTCGCTCGATGTCCGGCCGGGCACCCGGGTGGCGCTGGTGGGGCCGTCCGGGGCGGGCAAGTCGACGCTGGGCCGGCTGCTGGCCGGGATCTACGCCCCGCGGGCGGGGACGGTGACGCTGGGCGGCGCGGAGCTCTCCCGGATGCCGACGGAGCGGGTGCGCCGCCATGTGGCGCTGGTCAACCAGGAGCACCATGTCTTCGTCGGCGCCCTGCGGGACAATCTGCTGCTCGCCCGGCCGGACGCGGGGGACGGCGAGCTGTGGTCGGCGCTGGCCGCGGTGGACGCCGAGGGCTGGGCCCGGGGGCTGGAGAAGGGCCTGGACACCGAGGTCGGCTCGGGCGGGCTCGCGCTGACCCCGGCGCAGGCCCAGCAGATCGCCCTGGCCCGGCTGGTGCTCGCGGATCCCCACACCCTGGTCCTGGACGAGGCGACCTCGCTGCTGGACCCGCGTGCCGCCCGCCATCTGGAGCGTTCCCTGGCGAAGGTGCTGGAGGGGCGCACGGTCGTGGCGATCGCGCACCGGCTGCACACGGCCCATGACGCGGACGTGATCGTGGTGGCGGAGGACGGCAGGATCAGCGAGCTGGGCAGCCACGACGAACTGGTCGCGGCGGACGGCGCGTACGCGGCGCTGTGGCGCTCCTGGCACCGCTAGCCCTCCGGGCGGGGCGGGGGCCCGGGAGGTCAGAAGAGCTCCAGGGCCCCCAGCCCGCCCACACCGCCGAGGATCATAAAGACGGGCATCAGGACCTTGACCTCCACCCGGCTGCCGGCCCGGAAGCGCATCGACTTCGGGGGGCCGAGGGGGTACCAGCGCTTGCGCGCTATGGGCAAGGGCCACAGGATCGGGCAGCCGGAGACCGTGAGGGCGTCCCCGATGTCGTGCACGAGCGCGCCCAGGACGATCGGCAGGCCCAGCCACAGGTACTCCTGGCCGGGGCCGGTGAACAGCCAGTGGGAGCCGTTGCCCGGTTCGTCCAGGACGCCGGCGAGGATCCAGGCGCTGGTGGCCCCGAGCAGCCAGACCAGCACATCGCTGGAGGTCCGGGCCGCCCGCCACAGCAGCCCCTCGACGGCGAGCACCATATGGACGAAGAGGATGCCGAGGACGGCCCAGCGGTCCCCGGTCATCGCCAGCGCAGAGGCTCCGGCCCCTATCAGTACCGCCCAGAGGGCGGTGTGGGTCAGGGTGCGGTGGCCGCCGCTGCGGCGCGGGTCGGACTTGGACCTGGTGGCCTTGTAGACCGCGTAGGACAGCTGGTCGATGATCCCGCACAGGATCCGGGATATCGGGCCGAAGGACCGCGATATCGTCGCGGACTTGTGATCGAGGTCCGGGGCCAGGGCGGCCCCGGCGCAGATCAGCGCGCCGACGACGAGCACGGGCCAGGGCATGGGGTGGTCCAGCGCGGCGGCCGCCGCTCCCAGGCCCAGCCAGGCCGCCGCCCCGGAGAGCGAATGAGCCGGTCCCATCATCGTCGTGCCACCCCTTCGCCGGCCCGTGCCGGGCTTCGCTGACGCCGTGTCGGCCACTCAGCGTAATGCCCGGATGATCATCGTTCGACCGGCCGGTTCCCTGATCCGGCCAGGGGCCAGGCAGTATGGGGGTGTGACCCTTATCGATCAGATGCCGAGCCATGCCGACCCCGATGCCCTTTTCGAAGCTTTCTCGACCTGGGCCGAGGAGCGGGGCATCTCGCTGTACCCCGCCCAGGAGGAGGCGCTGATCGAGGTGGTCTCCGGGGCGAACGTGATCCTGTCGACGCCCACCGGCTCGGGGAAGAGCCTGGTCGCGGCGGGGGCGCACTTCACCGCGCTCGCCAATGACCAGGTGACCTTCTACACCGCCCCCATCAAGGCGCTGGTCTCGGAGAAGTTCTTCGACCTGTGCAAGATCTTCGGCACCGAGAACGTCGGCATGCTCACCGGCGACGCCTCGGTCAACGCCGACGCCCCGGTGATCTGCTGCACGGCCGAGGTGCTCGCCTCCATCGCGCTGCGCGACGGCAAGGACGCCGACATCGGCCAGGTCGTGATGGACGAGTTCCATTTCTACGCCGAGCCCGACCGGGGCTGGGCGTGGCAGATCCCGCTGCTGGAGCTGCCCCAGGCGCAGTTCATCCTGATGTCCGCGACGCTCGGTGACGTCTCCCGCTTCGAGGAGGACCTGACCCGGCGCACCGGCCGGCCGACCTCGGTGGTCCGCTCGGCGACCCGGCCCGTTCCGCTGTCGTACGAGTACCGCTCGACGCCGTTGACGGAGACGCTGACCGAGCTGCTCCAGACGCGTCAGGCCCCGGTGTACATCGTCCACTTCACCCAGGCGGCCGCCGTCGAGCGGGCGCAGGCGCTGATGAGCATCAATATGTGCTCGCGCGAGGAGAAGGACGAGATCGCCAAGCTGATCGGCAATTTCCGCTTCACCACCAAGTTCGGGCGGAACCTCTCGCGCTTCGTGCGGCACGGCATCGGCGTCCACCACGCCGGGATGCTGCCGAAGTACCGGCGTCTGGTGGAGCGGCTGGCGCAGGCCGGTCTGCTCAAGGTGATCTGCGGTACCGACACCCTGGGCGTCGGGGTCAACGTGCCCATCCGCACGGTGCTCTTCACCGCGCTGACCAAGTACGACGGCCAGCGGGTGCGGACGCTGCGGGCGCGGGAGTTCCACCAGATCGCGGGCCGGGCCGGGCGGGCCGGCTTCGACACGGCCGGATTCGTCGTCGCGCAGGCGCCCGACCATGTCGTCGAGAACGAGAAGGCGCTGGCCAAGGCGGGGGACGACCCCAAGAAGCGCCGCAAGGTGGTCCGCAAGAAGGCTCCCGAGGGCTTCGTCAACTGGACGGAGAACACCTTCGAGAAGCTCATCGGCTCCGAGCCGGAGCAGCTCACCTCCCGTTTCCGGGTCACCCACGCGATGCTGCTGGCGGTCATCGCCCGGCCGGGCAATGCCTTCGAGGCGATGCGCCGGATGCTGGAGGACAACCACGAGCCGCGCAAGAACCAGCTGCGGCACATCCGCCGGGCCATCGCCATCTACCGCTCGCTGCTGGACGGCGGCGTGGTGGAGCGGCTGGACGAGCCGGACGCCGAGGGCCGGATCGTGCGGCTGACGGTCGACCTCCAGTCGGACTTCGCGCTCAACCAGCCGCTGTCGACCTTCGCGCTGGCGTCCTTCGAGCTCCTGGACCCGGAGTCCCCCTCCTACGCGCTGGACATGGTCTCGGTCGTGGAGTCGACGCTGGACGACCCCCGGCAGATCCTGGCCGCACAGCAGAACAAGGCGCGCGGCGAGGCCGTGGCGGCGATGAAGGCGGACGGCGTCGAGTACGAGGAGCGCATGGAGCGCCTCATGGACGTCAGCTACCCCAAGCCGCTGGAGGAGCTGCTGTCCCACGCCTACGACGTCTACCGCAAGAGCCACCCGTGGGTCGGCGACCACCCTCTGTCGCCCAAGTCGGTCATCCGTGACATGTACGAGCGGGCGATGACCTTCACGGAGTTCACGGCCCACTACGACCTGGCCCGGACCGAGGGCATCGTGCTGCGCTACCTGGCCGGCGCCTACAAGGCGCTGGACCACACCGTGCCGGACGACCTGAAGTCCGACGACTTCGAGGACCTGATCGCCTGGCTCGGCGAGATGGTCCGCCAGGTCGACTCGAGCCTGCTGGACGAGTGGGAGCAGCTGGCCAACCCCTCGGAGGAGAGCGCCGAGGAGGCCCAGGAGCGGGCCGACCAGGTCAAGCCCGTCACGGCCAACGCCCGTGCCTTCCGGGTGCTGGTGCGCAACGCGCTGTTCCGTCGTGTGGAGCTCGCCGCCCTGGACAAGGTCGCCGAGCTCGGCGAGATGGACGCCGAGTCCGGCTGGGACGAGGACCGCTGGGGCGAGGCCATGGACGCCTACTGGGACGAGTACGACGATCTGGGCACCGGCCCCGAGGCGCGCGGGCCGAAGCTGCTGCGCATCGAGGAGCGGCCGGAGGACGGTCTGTGGCGGGTCCGGCAGACCTTCGCCGACCCCAACGGCGATCACGACTGGGGCATCTCCGCCGAGGTCGACCTCGCGGCCTCCGACGAGGAGGGCCGGGCGGTCGTCCGGATCATGGACGTCGGCCAGCTCTGACCCCTTCCCGGCCACGGTCCGGCGGCGCGCTCGGCGCTCCGCCGGACCGTGGTCTACCGACGCCCGCGCAGCCATGACCACAGCCTTCCGGGACGCACGGACCGGGGCTCCGGTCGGTGGGCGCGTTCCTGCCCGGGCGCCGCGCTGTCGGCGGGGTCACGACCGGGCTCCGGCTCGGCGGCGTGGTCCCGCCCGGTCTGCCGGTTCCCGTCGGTGCCGGGTGCGGGCCGGGTGGCCCGGGCCTGGGGCAGCGCGGTCGTGAGGCAGTGGCGGTACCAGTCGATTTCGTCCGGGTCCTCGGCAAGCACCAGCGACTCGATCACCTCACGGGCCGCCGGGACTTCCGAGCGGATCCGGGTCAGCTCCGGGCGCAGCGCGTTCAGATATGCCCGTTCACCCGGGTCGGGCACGGCTTGCGCCAGTTCTGGGGTGTCGAGCACGGCGGCGGTGGCGGCCGCCCGCTGCCAGGCGTCCGTGGTCTGGGCGGTCAGCTGGTCGACCCGGCGGGCGCGCCAGCCCCGGGCGCGCCGGTCGGGGTGTTCGTCCAGCGCGGTCCGCAGCAGGGCGGGGGTGCGGCCGGTGAGCAGCCCGGGTTCTCGGTCGGCGAACTCGGCGAGGTCGGCCGCCAGGTAGTGCCAGACGACGGCGCGGTAGCGGTTGACGTAGAAGCGGACCGGGGTGAAACAGCCGGCCCGGGCCAGGCGGGTGAAGCGGGCGGGGCCGACGCCCATGAGCTCGGCTCCTTCCGCCGTGCCCACGGCCCAGAGCCGGGAGCGCAGCGCTTCGGGGAAGCCCTCGCTCGATCCGTGCCGGTCGATCTCCTCCGGTGGGACCCGTCGTCGCCCGTCCGGGCCGGCCGAGACGGTTCGCACCTCCCCGAGCTGGACGGCCAGTTCGAACTCGCGCGGTTTGAGCCCGAGCTCCCGCGCCGCCCGGGCGAAGGGAACGCCCGGCCACGCCGGGCCGTGCGCCTCTGTCCGGCCCCGCTCTCGCCCCTGCTGTTCCTGTCGTACCTGCTGTACCTCCATGACGCCCTCCCACCATCGCCTGATTACTGACAGTGACGACGATAGCGGTGGGGTGCCGCAGCCCGCCGGGCCTGTGGATAACCCGGCGGACCTCGACGCCGACCCCCGCGCAGGCCCCGGCGCGGCCGGCAGTCCGGCACCGGCCGGAGTCAGCGGCTCCGGCCGCCGACGCGGTTGGCCAGCAAGGTCATCTCGTAGGCGATCCGGCCGATGTCGGCATCGGCGTCACCCAGTACGCACAGACAGCTCTCCTCGTCGGCGGCCGTCACGAACAACACGCCCCGATCGAATTCGACCATGGTCTGGCGCACGCCGCCCACCCGGAATTGCCGGCCCGTTCCCCGGGCGAGACTGTGCAGTCCGGAGGCGACCGCCGCCAGGTGTTCGGCCTCCTCTCTCACCAGACCCGCGCTCGCTCCCGTCACAAGCCCATCGTTGGACAGCACCAATGCGTGGCGTATCCCACCGCCCCCTTCGGCCAACTCGTCCAGCATCGAGTCGAGTTCCTTACCAAATCCCATGTCCGCCTCCCCGTTCGGCAATTCCCCGTAACCGCCGTGCAAGCCTTGCCCACCTCCGCGCTCCGGGCAACCCGCCCTCCCCTCCGACACGCATCCGTTCGCCAGTTGACACAGGACGCGGGCATGACGCGGAAAACGAGCGGCACCGCCGTATTTTCCGGAGGTTCAACTCCTCGCCCACCGGGCACACTTGAACGACCGCAGGAAATTGCCGCTCACAAGGGCAGGTGATCCGCGTGTTCAACAAACTCCGCAAGCGCTCGGAAGAGGTCCGCCGGGCACCGGCGCCACGGCCGCTCGTGAGCCGCCAGCACAATCTCTTCGAAGCCGCGGCGGCATATGTCGCCGCCTGCGCCGAGAACGACTACGACAAAAGCATGGAAGCGGCACGCTGGGTCTCGCCGGAAGCCCTCAGCTTCGGCGTGAACGAGCTCGCGTGCCGCGCCGTCATAGCCCTCGCCCGCGAACGCGACGAATCCCCGCAGACGGTGGCCCGCACCCTCCTCGGACTGCCCGCCGCCTGACGCGGAACGGCGTCCATCACGCGTCGCACGCCGCTCGGCCGCCGTTCCCGGATTCGTCATGTTGAAGTCGTGTACATGCCACCGCATACCGCCCTACGCTGCCAGCGCACCCGGCTCACCCCCCACCGATGCCACTTCACCCGGAGGAGCTCGTGCCCGCCGCAGCCAGTCCTGCCCGTCCCCATCGCCTCCGCCGCCCCTTCCTCGCCCTCGCCACGGCCTTCGGCCTCGCGGCCACCTCCCTCGGCCTGTGGGCCGCGGACTCCACCGCCGCGCCGGCCGTTCCCACACCTGACCACGTCGTGGTCGTCGTCTTCGAGAACCACGCCTACGACCAGGTCATGGGCAGCTCCAGCGCCCCCTACATCAACTCCCTGGCCGCAGGCGGTGCGAACCTGACCGCCTCGTACGCCGAGACCCACCCCAGCCAGCCCAACTACTACGCGCTGTTCTCCGGCGACACCCAGGGCGTCACCGACGACAGCTGCGTCGACCCCGGCTTCAGCGAGGAGCCCAACCTCGGCTCGGAGCTGATCGCCGCGGGCAAGACCTGGGCGAGCTACAACGAGTCCCTGCCGTCCGAGGGCTCCACGACCTGTGAGAGCGGCAAGTACCGCCAGAAGCACAACCCCTGGTTCGGCTTCGGCAACGTCCCCACCAGCACCGCCCACACCTTCGGCGCCTTCCCCCGGGACTACGGCACCCTTCCCGCGGTCTCCTTCGTCGTGCCGAACATGTGCAGCGACATGCACGACTGCTCCGTCGGCACCGGCGACACTTGGCTGAAGAACAACCTCAAGTCCTACGCCGACTGGGCCAAGACCCACAACAGCCTGCTGCTGATCACCTTCGACGAGGACAACCGCCTCAGCGGCAACCGGATTCCCACCGTCCTCTACGGCCAGCAGGTCAAGGCCGGTTCCACCTCCGGCACCACGTACAACCACTACGACGTGCTGCGCACCCTGGAGACCATGTACGGTCTCCCGCACGCCGGAAACGCCGCGAGCGCCAAGGACATCACCGGCATCTGGAACAGCTGACCGTGTATCTCACGGACCGTCGCACCACCACCACCGACGCCGCCGGCCGGAATCCCGCTCCCGGCCGGCGGGCCGCCGTCCCCGCCACGGTGTTCGCGCTCGGCACCGTCAGCCTGGTCACCGACGTCTCCTCGGAGATGGTCAGCGCCGTCCTGCCGCTCTATCTGGTCGCCGGGCTGGGCCTGTCCCCGCTCGGCTTCGGGCTGCTGGACGGCCTCTACAACGGCGTCAGCGCGCTCGTGCGCCTCGTCGGCGGCCGGCTCGCCGACCGTCGCGACGGCGGCCACAAGACCGTGGCCGTCCTCGGCTACGGCCTCTCCGCGCTGTGCAAACCGCTGTTGCTCGTCGTGCACGGCGTCCCGCTGATCGGCGCCGTCCTGGCGGCCGACCGCACGGGCAAGGGGCTGCGCACCGCACCGCGCGACGCCATGATCTCGCTGGCCTGCGAACCCGCCGACCGGGCCCGGGCGTTCGGTGTGCACCGGGCCATGGACACCGCCGGGGCGCTGCTCGGCCCCCTGCTGGCCTTCCTGGTCCTGCGGACCGCCGCCGAGGGGTACGACGCGGTCTTCACAGTCAGCGGCTGCGTGGCGGCCCTGGGCGTGCTCATCCTCTGGCTGTTCGTTCCCGCGCACCCCGGCGAACCCACGAGCCCCACCGACCCCGCGCTCCCTCGCCAACCGGAGACCCGGACTCCGCTCCGGGACCTCCTGCGCCGCCCCGAGGTCCGCCGGCTCACCGCCTGCGCGGTGCTCCTCGGGCTGACCACCGTCAGCGACTCCTTCCTCTACCTCACCCTCCAGCGCCGACTCGCCGTCACCGAAGCGTGGTTCCCGCTGCTGCCCCTGGGCACCGCCACGGCGTTCCTCTTGCTGGCGGTGCCGCTCGGCGCCGTCGCCGACCGCTTCGGCAGGCGCAGGCTGTTCCTCTGCGGCCATCTCGCGCTCCTCGGCGCGTACGGGCTGCTGCTCGCGCCCCTGGGGAGCTCGCCCGCCCTGGCCGGTGCCGTCCTCGCGCTGCACGGCACGTTCTACGCCGCCACCGACGGGGTGCTGGCCGCCGCGACCGCCGACGCCGTGCCCCGAGAGATCCGGGGCAGCGGCCTGGCGGTCGTCCAGACCGGTCAGGCGGCGGCGCGCTTCGTCTGCTCGATCGCCTTCGGCGCGGCCTGGACCGCGTGGGGCGACCGCACGGCGCTGGGCGCGGCGGCCACCGGTCTCCTCGTCTCC
The DNA here is from genome assembly GCF_031845785.1 of Streptomyces hesseae. Taxonomy (NCBI): domain Bacteria; kingdom Bacillati; phylum Actinomycetota; class Actinomycetes; order Kitasatosporales; family Streptomycetaceae; genus Streptomyces; species Streptomyces hesseae. Next base: position 43,813 of record NZ_JAVRFI010000011.1, on the reverse strand, counting down.
GCCGCCGCCAGCGCCGCGCTGCTGCGCCCCTCGCCCGCCGACGTCCCATCGGAGCCCGCCCGTTGAACCGGATGAACCGCACGCACCGACTCCTGGTCCTGCTCGCCGCCGTCCTCCTCCTGACGGGGGTCGCCGTCGGCGCCACCCTGCGGGCCGCCGACCGGGCGGCGGAGAAGGACCGGCCCCGTGCGGGCGGCCCGCCCGTACGACCCGGCGCGGTCACCCTCGACGCCCCGGGCCGCGACGTCTTCCGGAACATGTCCTGGGGGCCGCACCGCGACGAGGTCGTCTCGGTCTCCGACACCGACCCGGCCGGCCCCCGCACGTCCTCCGGGGTCCGCTGTCTGCGCTTCCACGCGGCGGCGGGCACCGGAATCTGCCTCCAGTCGGTACGCAGCGGCCTGCGGGACGTCTACCGGGCCGTGGTCCTCGACGCGCGCCTGCGCCCGCTGCGCCGCTACGACCTGGCGGGCATCCCCACCCGCGCCCGGGTCTCCCCCGACGGGCGGGCCGCGGCCTGGACGGTCTTCGTCAGCGGCGACTCCTACGCGGGCACCGCCTTCTCCACCCGCACCTCGGTCCTGGACGTCCGCACCGGGGAACTGGACCGCGATCTGGAGACCTACCGTTTCCTCCTGGACGGCCGGCCCCACCGGGCCGCAGACCTCAATGTCTGGGGCGTCACCTTCGCCGACGCCGGGCACTTCTACGCCACCGTCGCCACGGACGGCAAGACCTACCTGGTGCGCGGGGACCGCTCGGAGCGGACGCTGCGCGCCCTGCACGAGAACGTCGAATGCCCGTCCCTGTCCCCCGACGGGACGCGCGTCGCGTACAAGAAGCGCGTCGAGGGCGCGTCCCCCGACGCGCCCTGGCGGCTGTACGTCCTGGACCTGCGCACCCTGCGCGAGACCGCCACGGCGGAGCGGCGCAATGTCGACGACCAGGCGGTCTGGCGGCGGGACGGGCACACTCTCGTGTACTCCCTGCCCGGCGACTACGGATCCGATCTGTGGACCGTCCCGGCCGACGGCTCCGGCCGCGCGCGACTGCTGACGGAGGCGGCGCTCGCCCCCGTGTTCACCGCGCGTCCCTAGAGCCGCCCGGCGGCCTAGCGCCCCAGCTGTTTGCGGGACGCCCTGCGCAGCCGTGTGCGCTGCGACGGATCGAGCAGCAGATAGGCGCCGACGGGAATGCCGACCATCACCAGCAGCGCCGCCCAGAAGGGCAGCAGCCACAGCAGGATCACCCCCACCGCCACACCACCGACGGCGACCTTGGCCCTGTTGGTCATGTCCGTGCCTCCTTCACGACGGCTGCCGAACCCGGTTTCAGCGTACGTCGGTCCACGCGAAGGAGAGTGACGCGGCTCACCCCCGGGGGTCCTCTCATCGGCCGCGCGTCTCCTGTACCCTCGGCCGCTCCGACCCGCACTAGTCAAATTTGAGGAATGCGCAGCGCTGTGACCCCGCTCTCTGCCGCGACACCCTCCGACGTCTCCCTGCTCGCCCGCTGTCAGGCGGTCTTCCTCCCCGGGGACCCGGCCCGTACCGGGCGGGTCGCCTTCTGGCTCCCCGACGGCACACCGCCCCTGGCGGGCGGCACCGTCGAGGAACTGACCGTCGCCGTCCCCGACGGCGACGAGGTGACCACGACGACCGTCCGGGCGAACGTGCTGCCCGTGCGCGACGCCGTCCCCGTCCTCACCCGCGCCCGGGCCGCCCGGGCCGACGAGACGGCCGCCTTCTGGGGCGCCGTCGCCGTCCTCGCCCTCCAGCTCGCCGCACGCGGCAAGCTGCTGCCCGGACTGACCGGCACCGACCACGACACCTGGCGGACCGGGCCGCTCACCCCCGACGACACCCGCCGCGTCCAGGAGCTCGCCGCGGCCATGCCGCCCACGGCGCACGCCGTACCGCTGCCGGGCGGCGGGGCGCCCCTGCTGCCCGAACCCGAGGGGCTCGTAAGGTCCTTCCTCGACGCCGTCGCCGACGGCCTGCCCCGCTCCCCCGCCGCCGTCCTCGCCGCGGGCGGCCGCCCCTTCGCCGCCCCCGAGCCCCAGCGAGTGCCCGCCGCGCGCGCCTGGGCCACCGGGTACGACACGGCCGTACGTCTCTCCCTGCGCGTCGAGGTCCTCGCGCAGACGGGGCCCGAAGGGACGGGCGAGGAGCTCCGCCCACGCTTCCGGGCCGTGCCGCAGCTGCACAGCCTCTCCGACCCGGCACTGGTCGCCGACGCCGCCGACGTATGGTCCGGTACGTCTCCGGCGGGCCGCGCGCTCGGCGGCGCCCGCATGAACGCGCTGCGCGCCCTGCGGCGCGCCGCCCACGCCTGGCCCGCGCTCTCGCCCCTGGTGTCGGCCGCGGTGCCCACCGCCGTCGACCTCGCCGACGAGGAGACCGGGGAGCTCCTCGGTACGGCCGCCCGGGCGCTGGACGCCGCGGGCGTCGAGGTCCACTGGCCCAAGGACCTGGTCCGCGAACTCACCGCCCGTGCCGTCGTCGGCCCGCCGGACGACGCGTCCGGGCACCGCTCGGGCGTGCCGTCCCTGCTGTCCGCCGACAAACTGCTCGCCTTCGGCTGGCGCTTCGCCATCGGTGACCAGGAGCTGACGCGGGCGGAGCTCGACCGGCTCGCCGAAGCGAGCCGTCCCGTCGTACGGCTGCGCGACCAGTGGGTACTCGTCGACCCCGAGGCGCTGCGCCGCGCCCACGCCCGGCGCGACCGGCGGATCACCCCAGCCGAGGCGCTGGGCGCCGCGCTCACCGGCAGCGCCCCCGCCGGGAACGACGACGAGACGGTCGAGGTGCTCGCGACGGGCTGGCTGGCGGCACTGCGCGACCGCATCGCCGACCCGGAGGCCCGCCGTGAAACGGTCGCCCAGCCCGCCGCGCTGGCCGCCACCCTGCGCGACTACCAGCTGCGCGGCCTCGACTGGCTGAACCGGATGACCTCGCTCGGCCTCGGCGGCTGCCTGGCCGACGACATGGGCCTGGGCAAGACCATCACCCTGATCGCCCTTCATCTGCACCGGCAGACTCTGCCGGAGGCCGCCGGCCCCACCCTGGTGGTCTGCCCGGCCTCCCTGATGGGCAACTGGCAGCGCGAGATCGAACGTTTCGCCCCCGGCACCCCGGTCCGCCGCTTCCACGGCACGTCCCGCGACCTGGACGCTCTCGGCGAGGGAGAGTTCGTCCTCACCACCTACGGCACGATGCGACTGGACGCGCCCCGGCTGGCGGGCATCGGCTGGGGTCTGGTCGTCGCCGACGAGGCCCAGCACGTCAAGAACCCCTCCTCCGCGACCGCCAAGGCCCTGCGCGGCATCGGGGCGAAGGCGCGCGTCGCGCTGTCCGGCACCCCGGTCGAGAACAACCTGTCCGAGCTGTGGGCGATCCTCGACTGGACCACGCCCGGGCTCCTCGGCACGCTCGGCGGCTTCCGCCGCCGCCACGCCCGGGCCGTGGAGAGCGGCACCGACCCGGCGGCCGCCGAGCGCCTCGCGGCGCTCGTCCGCCCGTTCCTGCTGCGCCGCCGGAAGTCCGACCCGGGCATCGCGCCCGAGCTGCCGCCCAAGACCGAGACCGACCACCCGGTAGCGCTCACCAGGGAACAGGCGGGCCTCTACGAGGCCGTGGTACGGGAGATCCTCGCGGAGATCGCGGAGGCGGACGGGCTCGAACGGCGCGGGCTGATCGTCAAGCTGCTCACCGGTCTGAAGCAGATCTGCAACCATCCCGCCCAGTTCCTCAAGGAGAACGTTCCCGGGGATCCGGGCAAGGCGGGCGACGGCCCCCGGATCGAGGGGCGTTCCGGCAAGGTCGAGCTTCTCGACGAGCTGCTGGACACCATCCTCGCCGAGGGCGGAAGCGTCCTGGTGTTCACCCAGTACGTCCGGATGGCGCGTCTCCTGGAACGTCATCTGGCCGAGCGGGGTGTGACCACCGCGCTGCTGCACGGCGGTACGCCCGTGGCGCGCCGGGAGGAGCTGGTCCAGCGCTTCCAGGAGGGCGAGATCCCGGTCTTCCTGCTGTCGTTGAAGGCTGCCGGCACGGGCCTGAACCTCACGCGCGCCGGTCATGTCGTGCACTTCGACCGTTGGTGGAATCCCGCGGTCGAAACCCAGGCGACCGACCGTGCCTACCGCATCGGCCAGACCCAGCCCGTCCAGGTGCACCGGCTCGTCGCCGAGGGCACCGTCGAGGACCGGATCGCGGAGATGCTGGCGCGCAAGCAGGCTCTCGCGGACGCGGTGCTGGGCGCCGGGGAGGCCGCGCTGACCGAACTGACCGACGCGCAACTGGCGGAGCTCGTGGAGCTGAGGGGGACCGGACGATGACGACGACGGCACACGACCGGCGGGAGCGCGTCTTCGCGGCCCTGCCTCCGGCCGCGGGGCAGGGCTTCGCCACCAGCCGGTGGGGCCGGGCATGGCTCAAGGCGCTGGAGGACACCGCCCTGGACGGCAAGCAGGTGAAAGCCGGCCGCCAGTACGCCCGCGCGGGAGCCGTCGGGGCGGTGTCCGTCCGGCCGGGGCGGATCACCGCGCTCGTCCGTGACCGGGACGGCGTCCCCTACCGCTCGGACGTGGTGGTCCAGCGATTCACGGACGCCGACTGGGACCGGCTCCTGGACGTGGTGGCCGACCGCCCCGAGCACATCGCGGCGCTGCTGGACGGGGAACTGCCGCCGCACCTGGCCGAGGACGCGGCCGCGGCGGGCGTCGACCTGCTGCCCGGCATCGGCGATCTGGAGGCCGAGTGCGCCTGCGGGGCGTGGGACCACTGCCTGCATTCGGCGGCGCTGTGCCATCAGGTCGGCCGGCTGCTCGACCGGGATCCGCTCGTCCTGTTGCTGCTACGGGGGCGCGGGGAGCAAGAGTTGCTGGAGGAGCTGCGAGCGCGCAGTGCCCCGCATGCCGATTCGCACGCGCCGGAGCCGCCCGTGGGGATACCGGCGCGTGAGGCGTTCGCGGGGCGCGGTCTCGTGCCGCCGCTTCCGGATCCCCCGCCGCTGGTGGACGTGGCGGGGCGGCCTCCTGTCCTGGCCGGAGAGGGGGACGGGGCCGAGGGGGCGCACGGGCTCGACGTCGAGGCCCTGGCGTTCCTCGCGAGGGACGCGGCGGTCCGGGCGCGGCGGCTGCTGGCGGAGGCGCTGGCTCCGGGCCATGAGCTGACGCCGGTGCCCGGGGAGCCGACGGTGCGCGAGGACGCGGAGCGGCTGGCCGCGGCCGGGCCGCCGGCGCGGGTCGCCGCGCGGCTCGCTCCGGCGGCCGGCTAGCGGAGGCCGGCCGGCGAGTCATCTGCCGGTGCGTCGTGGCTGGTCGCGCAGTTCCCCGCGCCCCTTCGGGGCGCTGCCGAACCGCACCGGACTTCGCCAAGCCCGCTCAGAGACCGAAGATGTCCGTGGGCAAGGCCGAGGGGAGCGCCGTGGGCAGGCCCGACGGGAGAGTCGAGGGCAGCGTCGACGGGAATCCGGACGGCAGCCCAGAAGGCAGCCCGGAAGGCAGTTCGCTGGGCAGGCCCGATGGGAGCCCGGTCGGGAGTGGGAAGGGTGAAGAGGCGGTGCCCGCGGTCCCGGTCGGCTCCGCGCCGCGGCCCGGTTTGCCGCCGGAGTCCTTGCCGCCGATGAGCACCACGGCCCCCACCGCGAGGACCGCGACCCCCAGCAGCGCGGCGACGGCCGTCGCCGCCCGCCGCCCTCCCCCGCCACCGGGCGGGGGCGGCGGGTCCGGCTGGCGGGCGGGGCCGAAGCCGCCGGACGGTCCGTAAGGTCCGTACGGCGGGCCGGATGGCGGCCCCGGTGGGGGCCCTGGAGGGGTGGCCATACGGCCAGCGTTACCCCGCCGTGGCGGCCCGGCCCGGGCAGTGACCGTTCCGCTACGGGATCCACTCCGGAACCGGACATTCCATCGACCCGCCGACAATGCGGCATTACCTCAATAAATATCTGTTAACCGTATGATTCGACCGATGACTGCCGAGATCACACGGACACGCGCCGGCGAGGCGAAGGCGGGCGCGGCCCGCCTTCTGCTCGCCTTCCGGCACGGCAATCAGGCGGCGTTCGACGACTCGCTGCCCGGGTCCATGACGGCCGAGGAGGCCCGGGACCTCGTCGCCGCGCTCGTCTGGATCGCCAACGAGGCCATCCGGAAGGCCTACCGGCCCGATGTCGCCGACCGGGTGCTGCGGCACCTCGTCAGGCGGGTGCCGGACGAGCCCGGTTGGGTCGAGACGGACGAGGAGGCCGCACCGGATGTCGCAGTGCTGCTCGAATCCGTGTGGCGGAAGGACACGGAGAGGGTACGGGAGCTGGTGCGCGCCACGCCCGACACGACCTTCGTGCTGGGCAAGCTGGTGCAGGCGATCGCGCTGCTGCTGCCGGCGGTCCGGGACACGGAAGTGTGCCGGGTGCTCAACGAGCTGCGCGCAGGAACGTCTCCAGGCCTGCCAGGTCGTCCGTGTTGAGGTAGTCCACGCCGGCCGCGAGGAGCTCTCGCCAGAGCGCGTCCCGCGCCGGGCCGGGCACGTCCGGCGTGGCCCAGAAGCGAACCGTCCGCCCTTCGGCGTGCGCGGTGGCGACGATCCGCCGGAGGGCGGCCCGCTCATGGCCGGGCATGGGACCCACCCCTCGCCAGGTGAAGTTCTCCCCCCAGTTGTCGCTGATGAGGGGCGCGAAGGAGGCGGGCGCGCCGCCGAGGTCGGTGAGCCGGCCGTCGTAGAAGGCGTGGCGCGTCCGCTCCGCCTCCATGGGGGCGCGGGCGCCCCGGTCCCCCGAGACGACGGCGGTCACCGCGGCGCGGCGCGTCCGCCCGCCGGACCACTCGGTGAGCATCGGGTGGTACGGGCGCAGTCGGCGCGACAGGGCCCGGTAGGTGGCGTCGCCCGGGGTCTTGATGTCAATGAGCAGCTGGAGGGTCAGGTCGTATCCGCGGTACACCCGGCCACGGTTGGCTCTGACGCGGCGCAGCAGGGGATCGAGGTAGAGGGATTCGAGCGTGCGTGCGGAGTCGAGCCCGGAGGCGTCGTGCGCGACGAGGAGCTCGTCCCCGACCAGCCAGATGTCGGCCTCCACGCTGTTGAAACCGTGGGAGAGGGCGTCGGTGAGCGGGTGGGGGTGCTCGTAGTCGTTGTGCGCGTGGGCGTGGCGCAGCGGCGGCCTCGCGCGCCCGGTGTCCGCCGCCGCAGGCGTGGCGGCGGGGGCGGAAGCGGCGAGGGCCGGGGTGGCGAGGGAGCCGGCGAGCGCGGCTCCGAGGGCGAGGACGGCGGATCGGCGCGTACGGGACATGGGGCTGCCTCCCGGTGGCTCGGTGAGCGAATAGGGGCGGGCTGCGCACGCTGACGCTTGCGAGTATCGGGGCCCACCGGGCCGTTTGACAGGGCCGGGTCGAGAGTTGCGCCGGGCGCCGCCTGAGCTTTCCCTGTCGTTCTTTCGGGGCATGGTTAAGTCCCTTGCGCCATGACAGAGTTGACGGGACCTCTGGGGTGACAGTGGGAAGACGTGGATGCCGCGTACGCGCGGTTCTGACGGTACTGGTGGCATGGGTCTCGCTGGTCGGGGGCGGCACGGCGTGGGCGGGCACGGAGGAGTTCTCCCCGCCTGAGCTGGGCGCGCCGACCGCGCTGGGGCCCGGAGTGACGTATCGGGGGTTCTCTCTGAAGGGATCGAACGGACCGGCGTACGGTCATCTGCTCACGGTCGACCTGCGCGACCGGCGGGTGTCGGTGGACCTGTTGTATCCGGGAGCGGTGGGCGCCCGGGAGCGGCTGTCCCGGATGGCCGGCGACCGCGGCGCGGTCGGCGGGGTGAACGGGGACTTCTTCAACATCGCCGAGGCGCAGCATCCCGGGGTGGACGCCACGGGCGCGCCGGTGGGGCCGGCCGTGGCGGGCGGGCACGATCTGAAGGCGGCGGTGCCGGACGGCCAGCGGTTCGGCCCGGCGATGCCGTCGGGCGGCACCACGGAGGACGTCCTGGGCGTGGGCGCGGACCGGACGGCGCGGCTGGACCGGCTCACGCTGGAGGGGTCCGTGCGCGCGCGGAACGACGAGTTCCCACTGAGCGGCTTCAACCAGTACGCGATCCCGGTCGACGGCATCGGGGCGTTCACCCCGGCCTGGGGCACGGCGTCACGGCTGCGGGCCACCTGTGGCACGGACACCGACCGGGGCGCGCCGTGCAGCGACGACACCCGTGAGCTGACCGTACGCGGGGGCCGGGTGGCGGCCGTGGCGGAGCGGCCCGGCCGGGGCGCCGTCGCCCGGGGTTCGGTGGTGCTGCTGGGGCGCGAGGACGGGGCGCGGCAGCTACGCAAGCTCAAGGTCGGGGACCAGGTGGCGGTCGACGAGTACCTCCGGCCCCGGCGTTCGGGGTCGCTGCGCTTCGCGATCGGGGGTTTTCCCCTGCTGCGCGGGGGCAGGCCCGTCGGGGGGCTGGACGCGGCGACCGCCGCCGTGCGGACCGCCGCCGGTCTGGCGGACCGGGGGAGGCGGCTGTTGCTGCTGGCGCTCGACGGCGGAGCCGCCCACCGCCCCGGGCTGACCCTGTTCGAACTGGCCCAGGCCCTGAAGGGGCTGGGGGCCACCGACGGCTTCAACCTCGACGGCGGCGGCTCGTCGACGCTCGTCGCCCGGGATCCGGGAGAGGCCCGTCCGACCGTGCGCAACCATCCGTCGGGCGGGGCCGAACGGCCCGTCCCCAACGGGATCGGCATTTTTATCCGACCTTGACATCAGGTTTCAATCCCATCCTTTTGAGTGATCGCCCCCATCGATTCGCGCTGCTAGCTTCGAATGGGGGCGAGCGGGAATTCCCGACGGTTCCGCAATGGGCACTTCCGTAACGGATGGGTGGGCATTCGATTATGACGACGTCAGTGGAGACCGGAGCGGGCACGGATAATCCACCCGGGCGGCTGAGCCTGGGCACCGAGGCCGCCCGTAATCTGGCGACCACGACAAAGTCCGTTCCGCAGATGCAGGGGATCACCTCTCGGTGGCTCCTGCGGCTGCTGCCGTGGGTTCAGCTCTCCGGTGGTACGTACCGGGTGAACCGCCGGCTGACACACACACTCGGCGACGGCAAGGTGGAGTTCTTCACGACCGGCGCCGAGGTGCGGGTCATCCCGGCGGAGCTCGGCGAGCTGCCCCTGCTGCGCGGCTTCGCGGACCCCGCGGTCCTGGAGGCGCTGGCCGGGCAGTTCGTCCAGCGGGAGTTCCGGCCCGGTGAGCTGCTGGTGGAGGCGGGGCGGCCGGCGGACGAGGTGCTGCTGCTCGCCCACGGCAAGGCCGAGAGGTTCCACGAGGGCGAGTACGGCGAGCCGGCCGTGCTGGGCGTCCTGGCCGACGGCGGGTACGTCGGCGACCAGGCGCTGGCCGCCGAGCAGCCGGGCGAATGGGACTTCTCGGTGCGGGCGGTGACGGCCTGTACGGTGCTGACGCTGCCGCGCGGGCACTTCCAGGAGGCGCTGGACGGCTCCCCGGGCCTGCGGGCGCACGTCGAGGCCTACCGCCGCCGGTCGGCCCTCCCCCATAACGAGCACGGGGAGTCGGCGATCGACGTCGCCTCCGGGCACAGCGGGGAGCCGTCCCTGCCCGGGGTCTTCGCGGACTACGAGGCCTCGCCGCGCGAGTACGGGCTGAGTGTCGCCCAGACGGTGCTGCGGGTGCACACCCGCGTCGCCGACCTCTACAACGAGCCCATGAACCAGCTCGAACAACAGCTGCGGCTCACCGTCGAGGCCCTGCGCGAACGCCAAGAACACGAAATGATCAACAACCGCGAGTTCGGCCTCCTCCACAACGCCGACCTCAGCCAGCGCATCCACACCCGCAGCGGACCGCCCACCCCCGACGACCTCGACGAGCTGCTGGCGACGGTCTGGAAGGACCCGAGCTTCCTGCTGGCCCACCCGCGCACCATCGCGGCGATCGCCCGCGAGTTCAACCGCCGGGGCGTCTACCCGGACAGCGCCCAGGTGGGCGGCCACTCCCTGCCCGCCTGGCGGGGCGTGCCCATCTACCCCTGCAACAAGATCCCGATCACCGAGACGGGCGTCAGCTCGATTCTGCTGATGCGTACCGGTGAGGAGTCCCAGGGCGTCATCGGCCTCCATCGCACGGGAATTCCCGATGAATACCAGCCGAGCCTTTCCGTGCGCTTCATGGGCATCAGCGAAAAGGCCATCATGTCCTATCTGGTGAGCGCCTACTACTCGGCGGCGGTCCTGGTGCCCGACGCCCTCGGAATCCTCGAGAACGTCGAGATCGGGCACTGAGGAATTCCTTCGAAGGTCTCTTCCGTATGAGCGCGTGAAGAGGATCGTCACCCCGACAGCCGGGCGGGCCCATCGGTCTGGGCACAGCCGCCGCCCGGCTCTCCGGGGTGCCGCCCCGGAGCGCGCCCAGGAACGGTCCCGGGCCACCGGCCGGACCGCCCCGCCCTGCCCCGCACCACGTTCCACAGCATGAATCACACAGATGGGTGATCACCACATATGACCACGTCAGTGGAGCCGGAGAACACCGAGCAGGCCGCTCAGGCACAGCTGAGTCTGGGCACCGGCGCGGCACGCCAGCTCGCGACGACCACCAAGTCCGTCCCCCAGATGCAGGGGATCTCCTCGCGCTGGCTGCTGCGCGTCCTGCCCTGGGTGCAGGTGTCGGCCGGCACCTACCGGGTCAACAGGCGGCTGACCTACACCGTCGGGGACGGCCGGGTGGAGTTCATCTCCACCGGCGCCGACATCCGGGTCATCCCGCCGGAGCTGGGCGAACTGCCCGTCCTGCGCGGCTTCGAGGACGCCGACGTCCTGGAGGCCCTGGCGAACGCCTTCGTACAGCGGGAGTACGCCCCGGGCGACGCGCTCGTGGAGGCGGGTCAGCCCGCCGACCAGATCTTCCTCATCGCCCATGGCAAGCTCGCCAAGACCGGCACCGGCAAGTACGGGGACGAGACCGCGCTCGGCGCCCTCGCCGACGGCGACTACTTCGGTGAGAAGGTGCCGCTGGAGCCCGACGGCACCTGGGGCTTCACCGTCCGGGCCGTGACCCGCTGCGCGGTGCTGACGCTCACCCGGCAGGCCTTCCAGGAGATCGCCGACCGTTCCGACGCGCTGCGCGCCCACGTCACGGGCTTCGCGTCCCGGCCCGCGCCCCCCGCCAACAAGCGGGGCGAGGCGGACATCGCGGTGACCTCGGGCCACGCCGGCGAGCCGGCCATCACCGGCACGTTCGTGGACTACGAGCTCAAGCCCCGCGAGTACGAGCTGAACGTGGCCCAGACGGTGCTCCGGGTGCACACCCGCGTCGCCGACCTCTACAACGAGCCCATGAACCAGCTCGAACAACAGCTGCGGCTCACCGTCGAGGCCCTGCGCGAACGCCAAGAACACGAAATGATCAACAACCGCGAGTTCGGCCTCCTCCACAACGCCGACCTCAGCCAGCGCATCCACACCCGCAGCGGACCGCCCACCCCCGACGACCTCGACGAGCTGCTCTCACGGCGCCGCAAGACCCAGGTCTTCCTGGCGCATCCGCGGACGATCGCCGCCTTCGGGCGCGAGTGCACCAGCCGTGGCCTCTACCCGAAGAACATCGATCTCCTGGGCACCTCCGTGCGCTCCTGGCGCGGTGTCCCCCTGCTGCCCTGCAACAAGATCCCCGTGAGCGACACCGGCACCAGCTCGATCATCGCGATGCGGATGGGCGAGGACAACCAGGGCGTCGTCGGGCTCCACCAGACCGGCATTCCCGACGAGTTCCAGCCCAGCCTCAATGTGCGCTTCATGGGCATCAACGAGCAGGCCGTGTCGTCCTACCTGGTGAGCGCCTACTTCTCGGCGGCCGTCCTGGTCCCGGACGCGCTGGGTGTGCTGGAGGACGTGGAGATCGGGCGCTGACGGGCGCCGCCCGGCCGGTCAGGGCCTGACGCCGCCGACGATCTCGGCGGTGGCGTTGATCCCGTGCGAGATGGTCGGCGCGACGCTGGTGCTGGCGAGGACGAAGCCCAGCAGAACGCAGACCATCGCGTGCGAGAAGCGCAGCCCTCCGTTGCGCATGAACACCACCGACAGAATCAGAAGCAACAGGACCATGGAAATCGATACGGCCATGATGTACCTCCTCGGTGCGGCGGTGGACGTCCGCCAGTCTTGCTCATCTCACCGCCGGGACCGGTGCGACGGGCATACGCCATCCGGGTGGGAACGCGCCGCTGCGGCCGGGGAAAGGCGTACGGCGGGGGCGTGAAGGAGGCGCGCGTCCCGCCACGCCCGTTCGTCCAGGTCGCCCTCCAAGTCGCCGTCGCGCGGCGGCCGCCGAGATACAGGGCCCTCATGTACTGGCCGTGCAACCCCTCGTGCAGGGGGTTCCCGGCGATGAGGGCGGCCAGTCCGGCCAGCACCCCACGATGCCGCCCCAGCCGCAGCTCGGCGTCGACCAGGTGCTGGTGCGTCACCAGCCGTGACTCCTCCAGCTCACGGCACAGGCCCTCAACGTCTGCGGCGGCCTCGGGAACTACCGACGGATGGGCCCCGCCGACGGACCGGGCGTGGACAGCCCGCTCGCCGCACCGGACACGCGCCCCCGGCGAGCCGACTTCGGCGGGCGTGACGACCGGTGGATGCCTAGGCTGACGGAATGAGCCGCACAGTCCGGGACCGGTCCGCCGCAACGGTACGGGAGTCGGGGGCGCGCTCGACGCCGGAGAGCGCGGGGGCCGCCGAACGGGTGACCGCGTGGCAGCGCTTCCTGCACCGGGTGCCCAACGGCTTCGCGCTCTTCTTCGGGCTGCTCGGCGTCTTCTGCGCGCTGACCGCCCTGATCCCGCCGCTGCGGCGCGCGGTGCTGCCGGTGACCCGCGCCCTGGACCTGCTGACGATCCCGACCGCCGCGAACCTCGCCTACGCCGTCTTCCTGCTGCTGCTCGCCGCCGCGACCGCCGCCCGCAAGCGGGTCACGCTCTGGTTCGTACTGGCCTATCTGACGCTGCTGGTCTTCACCGACGCGGTGCTGCTGGCCGTGGGCTACTGGGACATGATCCCCTCGCTGGCGCTCAGCCTCGCCGCGATGGCGCTGCTGATCCTGGCCCGGCGGGAGTTCTACGCGGCGTCCCGGCGCGGGGCGTTCCTGCGCGCCCTGCTGGTGCTGGCGGCGGGCCTGGCGGTGGCGATCCTGCTGGGCTGGGGGCTGGTGTCGCTGTTCCCGGGCACGCTGGAGCACGGCGGCGGCAACCGGCTGCTGTTCGTGGCGAACAAGGTGTGCGGCGGTCTGGTCAGCGGGCGGCACTTCGACGGGCACCCGCCGCACTGGCTGTTCTTCCTCCTCGGCCTGCTCGGCGCGCTGGCCCTGCTGAACGCGGCGATGACGCTCTTCCGCTCCCAGCGCCTGGAAGCGGCCCTCCACGACGACGAGGAACCGCGCATCCGCGCCCTCCTCGGCCGCTACGGCGGCCGTGACTCCCTCGGCTACTTCGCGACCCGCCGCGACAAAGCCGTCGTCTTCTCCCCCAGCGGCAAGGCCGCCGTTACCTACCGCGTGGAGGCCGGTGTCTGCCTGGCCTCCGGCGACCCGCTGGGCGACCCGGAGGCGTGGGACCCCGCGATCGCGGCCTGGCTGGAGGTCGCGGGCCGCTACGGCTGGCAGCCGGCGGTGATGGGCGCCGGCGAGGAGGGTGCCAAGGCCTACGCCCGCGCGGGGCTGGGCGCGCTCCAACTGGGTGACGAGGCCATCCTCCAGGTGGCCACGTTCGACCTGGAGGGCCGGGAGATGCGGGTGACCCGGCAGGCCGTCCACCGGGTGGAGCGCACGGGCGCGACCGTGCGCGTACGGCGCCACTCGGCGCTCTCCGACGAGGAGATGGGCGAGGTCATCGGGCGCGCCGACGCCTGGCGGGACACCGAGACCGAGCGCGGCTTCTCGATGGCGCTGGGCCGGCTGGGCGACCCGGCCGACGGGGACTGCCTGCTCGTCGAGGCGTTCGACAGCGAGGGCACGATGATCGCGCTGCTGTCGTTCGTGCCCTGGGGGACCGACGGGATCTCGCTGGACGTGATGCGCCGGGACCGGGCGGCGCCCAACGGGGTCATGGAGTTCATGATCGGCCGCCTGTGCGCCCAGGCCGGGCGGTTCGGCGTCAAGCACATCTCCCTGAACTTCGCCGTCTTCCGGTCCGCCTTCGAGGAGGGTGCGCGCATCGGCGCGGGCCCGGTACTGCGCCTGTGGCGCAGGCTCCTGTTGTTCTTCTCCAAGTGGTGGCAGTTGGAGGCGCTCTACCGCTCAAACGTGAAATACAACCCCGAGTGGCGCCCCCGCTTCCTGTGCTACGCCGACGCGGGCGCCCTGGCCCGGATCGGGCTCGCCGCGGGTATCGCGGAAGGCTTCGTCGCGGTGCCGAGCCTGGGGAAGCTGTGGCGCCGGGGGCGGGCCCGGGGCGTCGCCAGCCCCGCCTCCACGGCCGGGCTCCCTTCCCTGTCCGAGCTGGGCTTCATCCCGGGCGAGGGGGCCGGGGCGGCGGAGGCGGACGAGCTCGCCGGCCTGCCCGAGCAGGTACGGGTGCGGCGGCACAAGCTGGACCGGCTGCGGGAGGCGGGCGTCGACCCGTACCCCGCCGACGCCCGCCGCACCCACACCCTGGCCGCGATCCGCGCCGCCCACCCCGGCCTGCCCCCGGCCTCCCGCACCGGCGAACGGGTGACCGTCGCCGGGCGCGTACTGCTCGTCCGCGACCACGGCGGCGTCGCCTTCGCCGTGCTCCGCGACTGGTCCGGCGACCTCCAGCTGGCCTTCACCCGGGACGGCTCCGGCGAGGAGCTGCTGCGCCGCTTCACCCGCCACGTCGACCTCGGCGACCATCTGGAGGCCGAGGGCGAGGTGGGCACCACCGACCGGGGCGAGCTGACCGTCTTCGTCACCCGGGCCCGGCTCATCGCCAAGTGCCTGCGCCCCCTGCCCGACAAACGGCGCGGCCTCGCCGACCCCGAGGCCCGGGTCCGGATGCGCTACGTGGACCTCGCGATCAGCCCCGACGCCCGCCGGACCGTACGGGCCCGCAGCGCGGCCGTCCAGGCACTGCGCCAGGGCCTGCTCGACCGGGGCTTCCTGGAGGTGGAGACCCCCATGCTCCAGCAGGTCCACGGCGGCGCCAACGCCCGCCCCTTCACCACCCACATCAACGCCTACGACCTCGACCTGTACCTGCGCATCGCCCCCGAGCTGTACCTCAAACGGCTGTGCGTCGGCGGCATGGAGAAGGTCTTCGAACTGGGCCGGACCTTCCGCAACGAAGGCGTCTCCTACAAGCACAACCCCGAGTTCACGATGCTGGAGGCCTACCAGGCCTTCGCCGACTACGACGTGATGCTCGACCTGACCCGCGAGCTCGTCCAGCAGGCCGCCACGGCTGCCCACGGCGCCCCGGTGGCGGTACGGCCGGACGAGCACGGCCGGCCCGTCCGGCACGACATCTCGGGACCGTGGCCCGTGAAAACCGTCTACGGCGCCCTCTCCGAGGCCCTGGGCGAGGAGATCGACGCGAACACGCCCTTCGCGGCGCTGCGCTCCTATTGCCACGCGACGGGCGTCGCGCACCGCCCGGAGTGCGGACGCGGCGACCTCGTACTGGAGCTGTACGAACGGCTCGTCGAGGAGCGCACCACGCTCCCGGTCTTCTACAAGGACTTCCCCACCGACGTCTCCCCGCTGACCCGCCCCCACCGGGCCGACCCCCGGCTCGCCGAGCGCTGGGACCTCGTCGCCTTCGGCACGGAACTGGGCACCGCGTACTCCGAGCTCATCGACCCCGTCGAGCAGCGCCGCCGTCTGACGGCCCAGTCGCTCCTGGCTGCGGGCGGTGACCCGGAGGCGATGGAGCTGGACGAGGACTTTTTGCGGGCGCTGGAGTATGCGATGCCGCCGACCGGGGGGTTGGGGATCGGGGTGGACCGGCTCGTCATGTTCCTGATGGGCCTGTCGATCCGGGAGACACTCCCGTTCCCCTTGGTGCGGCATCGGTAGCGCTCGGCTTTCGGAGGTGCGAGGGGGCGGAGCCCCCTCGGAAACGGTGAAAGGGCGGGGCTGGGGTCCCTCTTCCGGACCTCAGCCGCGACGGAGCCGCAGTGTCACGATCTCGAACGGCCGGAGGGACAGACTGGCCGTGGCCACCGCGACCGGCCGCTCCAACAGGTCGCAGACCATCACCTCCCCCACCTCGAACCCAACCGTCAGGCGAGCCGACGCCCGCCCGCCCAGCGATTCATAGACCCGCACGACCACGTCCCCGCTCCCGTCGTCCGCCAGCTTCACCGCCGAGACGACGACCGCGTCGTTGTCCACGGAAACCAGGGGAGACACAGCACCTGCCGTCCCCGAAACGCGCCGCTCCGGCAGATTGATCCAGTGTCCCTCCCGCACCGCGTCCCCCACCGACGCCCCCGGCACCAGCGCATAGCGGAAGCGGTGCACCCCCTGGTCGGTGCGCGGGTCGGGGAAGCGGGGGGCTCGTAGCAAGGACAGGCGCAGAGTCGTCACCGTGCCGGAGCCGCCCGTACCGGAGCCGTCGCGGGCCGCCCGCGTCACGTCGTACCCGTACGTCGAGTCGTCGACCAGCGCCACGCCCCACCCCGGCTCCTCCACATGGAGGAAACGGTGTGCGCAGGCCTCGAACTTGGCGGCGTCCCAGCTGGTGTTGGTGTGCGTGGGCCGGTGGAGGTGGCCGAACTGGGTCTCGGCCGCCACCCGGTCGGTGTGGACGTCCAGGGGGAAGGCGGCCTTGAGGAACTTCTCCGTTTCGTGCCAGTCGACCTCCGTCTCCACCTCCACCCGCCGCTCCCCCTCCGGCAGCGTGATCCGCTGCCGGACGCGCGAGGATCCGAAGGAGCGGACGATCAGGACGGCGCCGTCGTCCGTCCGCTCCAGCGTGTCGACGTCCGTCAGATCGGTGACCGTGTTCCGGTAGAAGCGGTCGACGTCCCAGGCGTCCCACATGTTGGGGAAGTCCTGGTGGAGCTGGAGGAGGTTCCCGGCGGCTCCCGGTGCGAGGGTCTCGCGGCCGGCCCTCCGGTCGTACACGGAGACGAGCAGCCCGCGCTCGTCGACGACGACCGTCAGCAGGCCGTTGTCCAATACGAAGCCGCCGCCCTCGCGCGGCTCCGCGGTGGTGCCCGAAGGCGCCGCCGACGGCTCCTCGCGGACGGCGGCTCCGAGGGCCGGCACGCCACCGCGCGCGTGGGGCGCCGCGTTGAAGACGACCGTCGCACGGCCGGCGCCAGCGCCATCGCCGTCGCCGTCGCCCGCCAGCGCCCGCAGCGCGTCCGCGATCAGTGACTCCAGTTCGGCGGCCACCTCGGCGTACGTCCGGGCCGCCTCCCGGTGCACCCAGGCGATCGACGTCCCGGGCAGGATGTCGTGGAACTGGTGGAGCAGCACCGTCTTCCACAGCCGGTCCAGCGCCTCGTACGGATACGGGAACCCGGGCACCCGTACCGCCGCCGTGGCCGCCCACAGCTCGGCCTCGCGCAGCAGGTGTTCGCTGCGCCGGTTGCCCTGCTTGGTGCGGGCCTGGCTGGTGAGCGTCGCCCGGTGGAGCTCCAGGTAGAGCTCGCCGGCCCACACCGGGGCGTCGGTGTACTCGGCGTGGGCCTTCTCGAAGAACACCGACGGTTTCTCGAAGACGACCTTCGCCGAGCCCTCCAGATCCGCCAGCCGCTTCGCCCGCGCCAGCATCTCCCGTGTCGTGCCGCCCCCTCCGTCGCCCCAGCCCGTGGGCGCGAGCGAGCGCGTCGCGCCGCCCTTCTCCCGGAAGTTGCGCTCGGCGTGGGCGAGCTCGCGGCCCGAGAGCTGGGAGTTGTAGGTGTCGATGGGCGGGAAGTGGGTGAAGACCCGGGTGCCGTCCAGACCCTCCCACCAGAAGGTGTGGTGGGGGAAGGTGTTGGTCTGGCTCCAGGAGATCTTCTGCGTCAGGAACCACTTCGCACCCGCCAGCCGCACCAGTTGCGGGAGCGCCGCTGAGTAGCCGAAGGAGTCCGGGAGCCACACCTCCTCCGTCTCGATCCCGAATTCCTCCAGGAAGAAGCGCTTGCCGTGCGTGAACTGCCGGGCCAGCGCCTCCGACCCGGGCATGTTCGTGTCGGACTCCACCCACATGCCGCCCACGGGGACGAAGCGGCCCTCGGCGACCGCCTTCTTCACCCGTGCGTACACCTCCGGCCGGTGCTCCTTGATCCACGCGAACTGCTGCGCCTGGGACATGGCGTAGACGAAGTCCGGTTCGTCTTCCAGCAGCGCGGTCATATTGGCGGTCGTCCGGGCCACCTTGCGTACCGTCTCGCGCAGTGGCCACAGCCACGCCGAGTCGATGTGCGCGTGCCCCACGGCGCTGATCCGGTGCGCGGAGGCGTGCGCGGGCGCGGCGAGGACGTCCGCGAGCCGCTCGCGCGCCCGTGCCGCCGTACCGCCGACGTCCTGGAGGTTCACGGCGTCCAGGGCGCGTTCGACGGCCCGCAGGATCTCCCAGCGGCGGGGCGAGTCCACCGGCAGCTCGTGCATCAGCTGTCCCAGCACGTCGAGGTCCTGGACGAGCTCCCACACCGTCCGGTCGAAGACGGCGAGGTCCATCCGGGTCAGCCGGTAGCGGGGCGCGTCGTCGGCGGTCTCGCGGTCGCCCAGCTCGGTGGGGACGAAGGGGTGGTAGTCGAGGATGACGGGGTTGGCGGCAGCCTCGATGTGCAGCAGCACCGGCTCGCCGCCGGTGGCGCGCTCGGCGATCCGGACCCACTGGTTGCGCGGGTTGAGCCCCTTCACGGGCGAGCCGTCGGGGCGGTAGACCAGGCCCTCGCACTGGAAGCCCGTCATGTTCTCGTCGAAGCCCAGGTCCAAGAGGGCCTCGACCGTACGCCCCGCCCAGGCCTCCGGCACCGCGCCGGTCACGGTGAACCAGCTGGTGCCCCACGCCGGGCCCCACTCCGTGCCCACCGCGACGGGCGTGCGCGGCGCCGCCAGCCCCTCCGCGACGGGCACGGGCTCGCCGGGCGCGTGCCACACGGACACCTCCAGCGGCACCGACTCGGGGTGGACGGCCGGGCGGATGCGCTCCTCCAGGACCCGCTTGAGCCGGGCCTCGGTGATGGTGCGGTCGTTGTGCATGCCTCTCCTTGTCCGGGGCGGCGGGACTGCCAGATGGTGGCTACCAGCGGTAGGTGACGGAAGCGGGGGCCGACGCGATGTACAGCTCGTCCACGGCGCGCACCTCGATGCGGGTGACCGCCTCGTCGGCCGTGCGGCGCAACGCCGGGACGTAGTAGGCATGCCCACAGGTGCCGCCGAGGAAGCGGGGCCGGCCGCCGGGCACGACCTGGTGGAGCTCGTAGTGGCGTACGGGCCCTGCACGCCGCGGCGTCGGCCGCCAGCTCAGGCGGAGCGCGGCCGTGCCGTCGGGGTTGCGGGCGGTGGCGATGACGGCCGGTGTGTCCGGCGGGCCGGGTGGGGCAGGCGGGCCGTCGTGCAGTGCGAGCTCGCCCAGCCGCCAGCGGACGCTTCCGCCGTCCGGGGCGGTGAGCCGGATGCCGAGGACGTGGGCGGTGGCGGCGGCTCGGCCGTGCAGCAGGGAGGCGAGGCGGAGGGTGACGGTGGTCCAGCCGCTGCCGCCGGCGGGGAGGGTGCCCACGGGGAGGCAGGTGAAACGATCCGGCTCGTCCAGGGCGACCGCCAGCTCCACGCGGACGGCCGCCGAGCCAGGGTCGGTGCGGTGGGCCAGCTCGGCCACGGTGGCGGGCGACAGCGGAAGTCTCGATGCGTAGAGCTCGACGGTGGTGGGTTCCGCTGTCGCGGCGTCGATGAGGTCGGTCAGGAGGCTGCTGCCGCCGCGCCAGGCGTCGGCGAAGTCGAAGCCGACGGCGGGCCGGGCCCCGGCCGTATGGATGACCCAGCGGCGGCCGGGGAGCCGGTCCTGGAGCCCCAGGTGGTTCCACGGCGTGTCGCCCTGGCCGCGTACGCCCCGCTCGTACCAGCCGAGGCCATGGCCGGTGTTGAAGGTGGTGGCGAAGGGGAGGGAGGTGAGAGTGGAGCGGTCCGCGACACAGACCGCCGGGGCGCGCCAGGGTCCGGGGTCGGGGCGGGTGGGGTCCAGGGAGGCGCCGGACCAGAAGCGGTCGTCGCGCGCGTGGAACGCGGCGGGGGCGCGATCGGTCCCGGGCAGGCTCTTCCAGGTCCACTCGGGGCGGTAGAAACCGTACGAGGCGATGTGGGGGCGCCCGGCGGGCACCACCGCGTCCCAGTCGACCCGGGTGTCCCAGCCGTTCGCCTCGACATCGATGCCCGCCCATAGCTCGTACGGGCTCCGGCCGAGGCTCCGGGCGAGCTCCCCGGAGGAGGCCAGGCCGGTGCGGCTCCAGTTGAAGTTCAGGAACATGGTGTCGGCGGCGCGGAAGAACGGGGAGTTGCGGTCGTTGAGCTCGTTCTGCCAGGCGATGTCACCGGAGATGGCCATGGCGTCGTACCACGTCACCCGGAGGCCCGTTCCGCCGAGCCGGCGGAGGTACGCGACGAAGTCCCGCATGTCGGCCCCGAGGCGGGCATCCCCGCCGCCCGTCTCCGCGTTGAGGAACCAGCCGTCGAAACCGTACGCCCGGGCCACCTCGATCAGCTTGTCGGCGAGCGGGAAGCCGCCGTCCGCGTCGCGTCGGACGAGGTCGCGGGTCCACTCCAGCCGCCCACCGTAGGCGGTGGGCGGCAGGAAGACCGTGCCGAGCACGGGCACGCCGTTGCGGTGCGCGGCGTCCACGACGGGGGCGTTGGGCGCGAGGATCAGCCCCTCGTCCGAGGAACCGCCCCAGAAGACGAGCTCGTCGAGGTAGGCCCAGTGGGTGAGGGCGTAGTAGTCGGCGGTGGCCGCACCCTGCGAGGGGTTGCCGGACGTCGGGGCGAACGCGGCGAGCGCGGATATCCGGGCCTCGTCGCGTCGCGCGGTGGAGTTGGGCGGCGGCGGCGCGAAGCGGGGGGCGAGGGGGACGGCGGCTCTGTTGAAGGGGAGGTCTGGGTCGCCGGCCGCGGTCCACGTACGGAGACTGCGGCGGCGGACGCCGGGGGGCGGGGTGCCGGGTGGGAGGGTGTCGGGGTACCAGTAGGAGGCGTACGGCTGGAGGTCGGTGGGGGCGACCGCATGGGCCGTCGCCACGGCCGCGACGGAGAGGGTGGCGGCGCCTGCGGCGAGGGCAGAAGCGCCTGCGGCCAGGGCCTGGCGGCGGGACATGTCCAAGGTGGCTCCTTCTTGGGGGCACCTCCCAGCGGTAGCTGGGGGAGGGTCAGGGGAGGACGACCTCCGTGATGCCACGCGCGGCCAAATACCCCGCGTCCCCCGCCCGTTGCGCCAGCACAACCCCCGGCCTTCCCCCACCGGAAGCGCCCCGCATCCATGCCTCGAAGAACGCGCCCCCCGGCGCGCACACCGACCGCCCGGGGGCGTCCTCCGGGTCCCCCGCGTCCAGGACCAGCGCCGTCCGCCGCGCCCCCGCCACTGGTTGGGGGCGGCGCGCGTACCGCCCCACCACCTCCCCCACCGGCTTGACCGACCGGTCGTTGGTCAGCAGCCCCAGCCCGTACTCCAGCTCCGGGAAGTCCGCCAGCGCCCGGTCGACGTCGTGCGAGCACCACCAGGTGATGCCCCAGACGTCCGGGCAGTCCAGGACGGCCTCGATCGTCGCCTCCGCGAAGGCCGCCGCGCCCGACGGCGGGATGTGCGGGGCCGGTGCCCCGACCTCCTGGAGCCAGACCGGGCGGGTGGGTTCGTCGGCCCAGGCCTTGGACAGCTCGACGGTGTACGCGGCGTGCAGCCCGGTCGCCGCGCCGTCGTGCCCGTAGCGCTGGGCGGTGCCGTCGAAGACCCACGAGTGGACGGCGGTCATGGCGCCGAGCCGGGCCGAGTGGGCGGGGGTGAAGGGGTGCGTGCCGTCGTACCAGGCGGCGTTGTAGGAGGCGTGGACATGGGGCAGGCCGGGGGCTCCCGCCTCGCACGCGGCGAGCATCCGCCGCAGCCACCGGCCGGCCTGTGCGGGGGTGACCGGGTCGGGGTCGGGGTGGGGGCGGCCGGAGAACTGGTTGGTCTCGTTGCCGACGGTCATGCCGAGGAAGCCGGGCCGGCCGGCGAGGGCGGCGGCGAGCGTCGTCAGATAGGCGGCTTGTGCGTCGACGACGTCGGGGTCGGTGAAGATGTTGCGGCGGTGCCAGGTGGTGGCCCAGGAGGGGATGAAGTCGAAGCTGGACAGATGGCCCTGGAGTCCGTCGACGGCGACGTCGAGCCCGCGTTCGGCGGCGGCGTCGGCCAGCCGTACCAGTTGGTCGACGGCGCGGGGGCGGATGAGGGTGCGGTTGGGCTGGAAGAGCGGCCAGAGGGGGAAGACGCGGATGTGGTCCAGGCCGAGGGCGGCGATGGAGTCGAGGTCGGCGCGGATGTCGTCGAGGTCGAAGTCGAGCCAGTGGTGGAACCAGCCGCGCGTGGGGGTGTAGTTGACGCCGAAACGCATGACGATCGGTGATCCCTTCAGCCCTTGACGGCGCCCTCGCCGACGCCGCGGAAGAAGTACCGCTGGAGGCACGCGAACATCACGACGAGCGGAGCGACGGCGATGACCGTCCCGGCGGCCACCAGCCGGGGGTTCTGGGTGAACGTTCCGTGGAGGTAGTCGAGCCCGACGGTGAGGGTGAAGCGGTCCTGGTCGGAGAGGACGATCAGCGGCCACAGGAAGTCGTCCCAAGCGCCCATGAAGGCGAAGATCGCGACGACCGCGAGGGTGCCGCGGACCGATGGCAGGGCGATCCGGGTGAAGCGCTGCCAGGCGTTCGCCCCGTCGATGACGGCCGCCTCCTCGGTCTCGTAGGGCAGGGCGGCGAAGGCGTTCCGCATGAGCAGGACGTTCAGGGCGCTCACGGAGCCGGGGAGGACGACGGCGACGAGGGTGTTGTTGAGGTGGAGGTCGCGTACGAGCGTTAACTGGGCGATGACGATGGACTCCACCGGTACGAGCAGGGCCAGGACGAAGGCGAGCCCGGCCGCCCGCCGGCCCCGGAAGCGCAGCCGGGCCAGGGCGTAGCCGGCCATGGCGGCGCCGACGAGGTTGGTGAGTACGGCGGCGGTGGCGACCTTGAGGGAGTTGAGGGCGTAGTCCCAGACGGGGATGGTGTCGGCGACCTCGGCGTAGTTGTGGCCGGTGGGGTGCTGGGGGAGGAAGCGCGGGGGTGAGGTGTAGATGTCCTCGGTGGTGTCCTTGAGGGAGGTGGACAGCTGCCAGAGGAACGGGCCGACGGTGATGGCCAGTACCAGCAGCATCAGCAGATAGCGAAGGGGCTTCTCCCAGCGGGACGCCCGGGTCATCGGTCCCCTTCCTCGCGTCACCGGTCCCCTTCCTCGCGTCGGACGCTGCCTGCGCGCAGGACGAGCAGCATCAGCAGCAGCGCGATGACGAAGACGACGAGGGAGAGCGCGGAGGAGTAGCCGACCCGGCCGTTGAGGCCGGTGCCGGTGCGCTGGACGAGCATCACGAGCGTGGTGTCCTGCCCGGCCGGCCCGCCGGTGGGCCCGGCCATCAGGTACACCTCGGAGAAGACCTTGAACGCGGCGACGGCGGACAAGGCAGCGACCAGCACCATCGTCGGCCGTACGGCGGGGAGGGTGACGCTGACGAAGCGGCGCAGGGCGCCGGCGCCGTCGACGGCGGCGGCCTCGTGCAGCTCGCGGGGGACGTTCCCGAGGGCCGCCAGATAAATGATCATGTAGTAGCCCAGGCCCTTCCACACGGTCAGGGCCATGGCACTGAACAGCAGCAGCCACGCGTCGCCCAGGAAGTCGACGGGCCCGGCGCCGAGGGCGTGCAGGATGCCGTTGACGAGGCCGCGGTCGTCGAGCATCCAGGTCCAGATGAGGGCCACCACGACCACGGAGGCGACGACGGGGGTGTAGTAGGCGGCGCGGAAGAACGTGACACCGGGGAGCTGCTTGCGCACCAGGAGGGCGAGGAGGAGCGGGAGGAGGACGGTGCAGGGGACGACGAGGAGGACGTAGAGGGTGCTGTTGCGCAGGGCGGTCCAGAACTGTTCGTCGTCCTGCATGTCGCGGAAGTTCTCGAGCCCGGTCCACCGGCCGGGGGTGAGGGTGCGGGCGTCGGTGAACGCCTGGTGGGCGGTGGTGAGGAAGGGGTAGAGGCTGAAGACGGCGACGACGGCGAGGGCGGGGAGGAGGAAGAGCCAGGGGCTCAGGGGCCGGTGGGTGCGGGCAGACGTTGCTTGCCCGGTGTCCCCGACGCTCGTTGTCACAGCGGGCTTCTTCACGACGGCGGCTCAGCTCTGCCGGAGAAGTCTGTCACTCTGCGCGACGGCGTCGTCGAGTGCTTGCTTGGGGGACTTCTTGCCCTGGAGGGCCTTGGCGACCTCGTTCTTGAGGACGGTCTTCATCTCGTCGCTCATCACCACGGGGGTGTAGTTGACGGCGCCCTTCAGCATCCTCGCGGAGGCCACGCGGACCCGGCCCTCGTCGGTGCCGTCGTCCTTCGTCCAGTACGGGTCGTCGAGCGAGCCCCGGGTGCTGGGGAAGACGGCGACCTCGTGGGCGAAGGCCTCCTGGTTCTTCCGGTCGGTGACGTAGTGGGCGAAGGCGATCGCGGCCGCTTTGCGCTTGCTCTTCTCGTTGACGGCCACACCCATCACGTACATGTTGGGTTTCCCGGTGTTGTTCGGCGCGTCGGTGATGCCGAGGTTCCGGTAGAGGGTGGGGGCGTTCTCCTTGAAGGTGGCCAGGTCGTTGGCGCCGCCGGGATTCATGGCGACCTTCTGTTCCAGGAACTTCTGGCCGGATTTCTCGGGGGTGTTGGTGAGGGCTTGCGGGTCGAGGCCGCCGCGGTCGTAGAGCTCCTTGTACTTGCCGAGCAGTTCCACGCCCTTGGGCTCGTTGTAGGTGAATTTTGTGGCGTCGTCGTTCATCAGCTTCACGCCATAACGGCCGAAGTCCTCGACGGACGGGGTGTTCGCGAGGGTCGCGATCCGTCCACCGGGCTTCCCGGCCATGGCAAGGGCGGTGGCGAACAGTTCCGCGTAGTTCTTCGGCGGTTTCTCGGGGTCGAGCCCGGCGGAGCGGAAGAGGGCCTTGTTGTAGAAGAGCGGCCCGGTGGTGAGGTACCAGGGGAAGGAGTACGAACCGCCCAGGCCGGGGAGGGTGTTGCCCTGCCAGGCCTCCGCCGTGTATTCGTCCTTGAAGCGCGCGGCGGCCTTCTCCTTGTCGAGGCCGACCAGCATTCCCGCCTTGGCGAGCGGATAGGACAGGTCCGGGGAGACGTTGACGACGTCGGGCAGAGTGCCGGCGGCGGCGTCGGCGCTGAGCTTGTCCGCGTAGTGCTCGGCGGGCTGGTCCAGCCAGGTGACCTTGACGCCGGGATTCTCTTTCTCGAAGTCCCCCACCAGATCTTCGAAGTAGTCCTTGAAGTTCGCGCGGAGGTTCCAGGTCTGGAAGGTGATGCCTCCTTCCGGCTTTCCGTCGGCACGCGATCCGCCGTCCCCTCCCCCGCCCCCGCAGGCGGTGAGTGCCAGGGTGGCGGCGACGGCGATGGCGTGGCGCGGCCGGGGCCGGGATATGGGCATGGCGGACGAGCTCCTTCGATCGGGTCGGGCGGTCGGTAGGAGGCCGGTCAAAACCTGCACCCGGAAAGGGAGTTGCGTCAATACTGCCGTCGGGGACTAATGCGCTTTAGTGTGGTCGGGACTCGAAGGCGGGGGCGGGACGGGACGAAGATGCTCCGCAGACCGACGATCAAGGACATCGCGCGGCGCGCGGGCGTCTCGGAGAGCGCGGTCTCCTTCGCGCTCAACGGCCGGCCGGGCGTCTCGGCCGTCACGCGCGAGCGGATCCGCCGCGTCGCCGACCAGCTCGGCTGGCTGCCCAGCGCCGCCGCCCGGGCCCTGTCCGGCGAGGGCTCGGCGACCGTCGGCCTGGTGCTGGCCCGGCCCGCCCGTACGCTCGGCGTCGAGTCGTTCTTCCTCCAGCTGGTCTCGGGGGTGCAGGAGGCGCTGGCCCTGCGCCGGCTGGGCCTGCTCTTCCAGGTGGTGGAGGACGTGGACGCCGAGTGCGCCGCCTACCGGCGCTGGTGGGCCGAGCACCGCGTGGACGGGCTCCTCGTCGTCGACCCGCGCGAGGACGACCCGCGCCCGGCGCTCCTGGCGGAACTGGGGCTGCCCGCGGTGATCGTGGGCGCGCCGGGAGCGGGCGCCGTCCCGCCGGGCGCCGCGATCTCCTGCGTACGGGCCGACGACGCGGCCGCCATGGCCTCGGTCGTCGGTCACCTCCACGGTCTGGGCCACCGCCGCGTCGCGCACATCGCCGGGCTGCCCGGCCTGGCCCACACCCGGCGCCGCGTCGCGTCACTGCGCGCGGAGGCCGACCGCCGGGGGCTGCGCGAGGTGACGTCCGTGACCACCGACTACTCCGACGCCCAGGGCGCCGAGGCCACCCGTCGCCTCCTGGCCAACGAGCGCCCGCCCACCGCGATCGTCTACGACAACGACGTGATGGCGGTGGCCGGTCTGGCGGTGGCGGCCGAGCGCGGTGTGTCCGTACCGGCCGAACTGTCCATCGTCGCGTGGGACGACTCGACGCTCTGCCGCAACACCCACCCCGCCCTCACGGCCCTGACCCGCGACACAGCCGCCTTCGGACGACACGCCGCCGAGGAGTTGATCGCGCTGCTGGACGGGGGTCCGGCGCGATGGGTGGAGGATGCGGCGCCCCGGCTGATGGCGCGTGAGTCGACGGCGGCGCCGCCGCGAAGCCGAGCACGGCTGTCGTGACACCGACAAAAATTCACCCGCCGACACCTCCCCACGTAAACGCCGACGGTCTCACGATGGGGGCGCCCCGCTCACTCCCACCGTCCCTCCTCACAATCGGAGTTCGGCATGCGCGCTCCCCACCCCATCCGCCGGATCGCTGTCGCCGCCGGTGCCCTGTTGCTCTCCTCGACGATGTCGGTACTGGCCACCCCGGGCACCGCCCAGGCGGCCCCCGGTACGTACTCGCTGCTCGTCTTCCCTGATCAGAGCCACGACGCGGTGCAGGACCTCATACGCTCGG
Source organism: Streptomyces hesseae (assembly GCF_031845785.1). Taxonomy (NCBI): domain Bacteria; kingdom Bacillati; phylum Actinomycetota; class Actinomycetes; order Kitasatosporales; family Streptomycetaceae; genus Streptomyces; species Streptomyces hesseae. The sequence goes on along the minus strand of NZ_JAVRFI010000011.1, from coordinate 16,705 downwards.
CCGTCAGATCCGTAGACGTGACCATGTACGAACTGGACGACACCGGCGTCGTGGACGCGCTGGTGAACCGCGAGAGAGCCGGGGTGGCCGTCCGGGTGATCCTCGACGGCAAGCACCCCTCGGTGAACGGACCGGCCTTCCAAGCCCTCGGCGCCGCGGGCGTGGGCGTGGTGTACTCCTCGCCCGACTTCGTCTACACCCACCAGAAGAGCATCACCGTGGACCGCGCGAAGTCGCTGATCCTGACGGGCAACCTGGACGCGAAGTACTACGCGACCGGCCGCGACTACGGCGTCGTCGACACCGACGCCGCCGACGTCGCCGCCATAGAGCAGACCTTCGACGCGGACTACGCCCACACCGCCGTCACCCCCTCCGACGGCGACAACCTGCTCTGGTCGCCCACGGACTCCCAGGACCGCCTGCTCGCGCTGATCAACGGAGCCCGGCGCTCGCTGGACCTGGAGCAGCTGGAGTTCGGCGACGGCGCCCTGGTGGACGCGGTGGTGGCGGCGCGGAACCGCGGCGTAGCGGTCCGGGTCGTCGGCATGAACCCCGACCGCTACGGCAGCTACTTCGACCAGGTCAAGGAGGCCGGCGGCACCGTCGTCACCTTCTCCTCGACCGAGGGCCTCTACATCCACGCCAAGGCGATCGTCGCCGACTACGGGACGGCGTCGGCCAAGGTCTTCGCGGGCTCGCAGAACTTCTCCGACAACTCCCTCAACAACAACCGCGAACTCGGCTTGATCGTCGACGACGCGGGCGTGCTCAACGGCATCGAGTCGACCTTCAAGACCGACTTCGCGAACGGCACCCCGTACTAGCCGCCGACGGCGCTCACCTCCTCCCGTGCGGTACAGCCCGATGAGCACCGAACACCCCGGATCATGCCCACTCCTTTGCCAGTGTTTTAATTGCACTTTGTTCGCAATAGCAATAGATCTTGAGTAAGAGGTGTGGGCATGACGGCCCGGTCCATACGGGGAGTGGCCGCCACGGCCATGGCAGGCGTCCTCGCGACAGGCGCGGTGGCCTGTTCGACACCCGGCGGTGGTGGGGCCGGGGGTGGTGAGGACTCCCTCGTCGTGGGTCTCGCCAACGAGCCCGAGACGCTCAGTCCGCTCCTCGGTTACGGCAAGGACGGCAACTCCAAGATCTTCGACGGGCTGCTCCGCCGCGACTCCGCCATGAAGCTGGAGCCGGCCCTGGCCGCCGAGCTGCCGAAGGTCACCGACGACGGGCGGACGTACACGTACAAGCTCCGCAAGGGCGTGACGTTCAGCGACGGCAAGCCGTTCTCCGCCCAGGACGTGGTCTTCACCTACCGGACCATCCTCGACGAGAAGACGAACAACGCCGCCAAGGGCGAGCTCGCCGCGATCGACAAGGTCACCGCCGCCGGTGACGACACCGTCGTCTTCGCGCTCAAGTACCCCTACGCGCCCTTCGCCGAGCGGACCGTCCTGCCGATCGTGCCCGAGCACGCGGCCAAGGGACAGGACGTCAACACCGGCTCGTTCAACACGGCGCCCGTCGGCACCGGGCCGTACGTCCTCACCGGCTGGAGCAAGGGCGAGAAGCTGACCTTCAAGGCCAACCCCGCCTACTGGGGCGGCGAGCCGAAGGTCAGGAAGCTCACCATGGCGATCATCAAGGACGACGACGTGCGCGCCACCCGGCTGCGCTCCGGCGACCTCGACGGCGCGATCCTGCCGCCGAACCTGGTCAAGGGCTTCAAGGGCGACAAGTCCAAGGTCACCCTCACCGCCCGGACCACCGACTTCCGCGGGGTGACGCTGCCGACCGCGAACAAGGTCACCGGCGATCCCGCCGTGCGCCGCGCCCTCGATCTCGCCGTCGACCGCGACGCCATGGTCGACAAGCTGCTGGAGGGCGCGGGCCGGGCCGGTTACGGGCCCGTCCCCACCGACAGCGAGTGGTTCGCCAAGGGCACCGAGCGGCCGCACGACCTGGACAGGGCGAAGAAGCTGCTGGACGACGCGGGCTGGAAGCCCGGCGGCGACGGCGTCCGGGAGAAGGACGGGCAGCGCGCCGCCTTCGCCCTCTGGTTCCCCGCCGGTGACAAGCTCCGCGAGGAGCACGCCCTGGCCTTCGCCTCGGACGCCAAGAAGGCGGGCGTCGACGTCAAGGTGCAGAGCGGCACCTGGGAGGTCATCGAGCCGCGGATGAAGGACGACGCGGTCCTCGCCGGCGGCGGCAACCCCGCCGACCCCGACTTCGACCTCTACAACCTGCTCCACTCCTCCCTCGCCCTCGACGGCTTCAACAACATGGCCGCCTACAGCGACCCCGATGTCGACAAGGCCCTGGAGGAGGGCCGGCGCGGCGGTGACAAGGCCGCCCGCAAGGCCGCCTACGACGCGGTGCAGCGCGGTCTCGCCGACAACCCCGGCTATGTCTTCCTCACCCACGTCGACCACCTCTACGTGATGAACGGCGACCGGAAGGGCCTCACCACCCAGGTCGAGCCGCACGACCACGGCCTGGGCGCCGGCCCGTGGTGGAACGTCGAGGACTGGCAGCCGAAGAAGCCGAAGCAGATGGAGAAGTGACCGCCCGGCTTCCCTGGGGGCCGATGGCCCGCATGGCGGGGCGGCGGCTGCTGGCCGCCGTCCCCCTGCTCGCCGTCGTGACCTTCGGGGTCTTCGCCCTCGCCGCGTCCTCGCCCTTCGACCCGGCCAAGGCCTACGCCGGATCCGCCGGGCTCGGCGCCGGGCGGGACGTACTGGACCAGCTGCGCGCGAACCTCGGCGCCGACGAGCCGTTCGTCACCCGCTGGTGGGACTGGCTGTGTGCCGCGCTCACCGGTGACCTCGGCGAGTCGACGGCGCTGCGCCAGCCCGTCTCCCAGATCATCGGGGAGCGCGTCGGATGGTCCGTGCTGTTGTGCGGCGTCGCCTTCGTCCTGGCCGTGACCCTGGGTACGGCTTTGGGCGTCCTCGCCGCCCGGCGGCGCGGCGGGTGGCTCGACCGGGCCGTCACCGGGCTCGCCTACACGCTGGAGGCGGCTCCGCCGTTCTGGCTGGGGCTGCTCGCCGTCTGGTTCTTCTCCGTCAAGCTCGGCGCGCTGCCGGCCGGCGGTCTCACCGACACCGGCACCGACGTCGCCACGGCCGGCCAGGTCGCCTCGCACCTCGTGCTGCCGGCGGCCGTCCTCGCCGCCACCCAGTTGCCGTGGTTCGTGCTGTACGTGCGCCAGGGCGTCGGGGACGCGCTGGCGGAGGACCCCGTGCGCGGCGCCCGTGCCCGCGGGCTGAACGAGCGGACGGTCCTCCTCGGCCACGCCCTGCGGTCGGGGCTGCTGCCCGTCCTCACCCTGATCGGTTCCCGGGTGCCCGAACTCATCACCGGCGCGCTGCTGGTGGAGACCGTCTTCAGCTGGCCGGGCATCGCCTCGGCGACGGTCGAGGCGGCCACCAAGGTCGACTTCCCGCTGCTCGCGGCCCTGACCGTGCTCGCCACGGCGGCCGTGCTGGTGGGCAATCTCCTGGCCGATCTGCTGTACGGGCTGGTCGATCCGAGAGTCGGGTTCGATGGCTAGGCGCACTTGGGCCCTGCGGGTCTCGGCCGCCGTCATGGCTGCCGTCGTCCTCGCCGTGCTGGTCGTCCCGCTCGTCGTGCCGCTGGACGAGCAGGCCGTCGACCTCGGCGCGAAGCTGCTGCCGCCGGGGCCGGCACACCCCTTCGGCACCGACGAGGTCGGCCGGGACCTGCTGCTGCGCTGTGTGTACGGGCTGCGCGTCTCGCTGCTCGTCGGCGTGGTGGCGGCGCTCGTCGCGACCGTCGTGGGCACGGCGGCCGGGGCGCTCGCGGGCGCGCTCGGCGGCCGGACCGACCGGCTGCTGATGCGGCTCGTCGATCTCTTCTCGTCCGTGCCGCACCTGCTGCTCGGCATCTTCGTCGTCGCCCTGTTCCGGCCCGGGATCTGGCCGGTGGTCGCCTCGGTGGCGGTCACCCACTGGCTGTCGACGGCGCGCGTCGTACGGGCCGAGGTGCTGTCGCTGCGCACCCGGCCGTACATCGACGCGGCCGTCTCCGGTGGCGCGTCCCGTTGGCGGGTGACCGTACGGCACCTGCTGCCGGGCGTGCTGCCGCAGGCGGGACTCGCGGCGGTCCTGATGGTGCCGCACGCGATCTGGCACGAGTCGGCGCTGTCCTTCCTGGGCCTGGGCCTGCCCACGCACCGGGCGAGCCTGGGCAACATGGTCGACAGCGCCCGGGGCTCGCTGCTCGCGGGCGACTGGTGGCCCACGCTCTTCCCCGGCCTGTTCATCATCGTCCCCACCCTCGCCCTCGCGGGCCTGGCAGGCGCCTGGCGCACGCGACTCAACCCCCGGCACCGATCGGAGCTGACGCTGTGAGGGTGGAACAGCCCGTCCTGTCCGTACGTGGGCTGACCGTACGGTTCCGGATGCCCGGCGGCCGGCACATCGCCGCCGTCAGCGACGCCTCGTTCGAGCTGGCCGCCGGGGAATGCCTCGCCCTCGTCGGCGAGAGCGGCTGCGGCAAGTCCGTCCTGGCCTCGGCGCTGCTCGGGCTGCTCCCCGGCAACGCCGAGACGTCCGGGGAGGCGCGCCTGGGCGACGGCCTGGAGCTGCTCTCCGCCGACGAGCGGACGCTGGCCCGTACCGTCCGGGGCCGCCGTGTCGGACTCGTACCGCAGAGCCCGGCGGCGCACCTCACGCCCGTACGGACCGTTCGCTCGCAACTGGCGGAGACCGTGCGGGAGCTGACCGGCGCGCGAGGGGCCGCGCTGGCGGAGGCCGTGGAGGCGGCCGCCGCGCGGGCGGCGTTCCCGGCCGGTCACCTCGACCGGTATCCGCACCAGCTCTCCGGCGGCCTGGCGCAGCGCGCGGCCACCGCGCTCGCGCTCGTCGGCGACGCGCCGTTGCTGCTGGCCGACGAGCCGACCACCGGCCTGGACCGTGAGCTCGTCGACCGCACGGCCGACGAACTGCGCCGCCACGCGGACGCCGGCCACGCGCTGCTGATGATCACCCATGACCTCGCGGCGGCCGAGCGGATCGCCGACCGCGTGGCCGTGATGTACGCGGGCCGTATCGTCGAGATCGCGGACGCGGCCGTGTTCTTCGGCGCCGCCGGGCCCCGGCACCCGTATGCGCGGAGGCTGCTGGACGCGCTGCCCGAGCGGGCGTTCACCCCCATTCCGGGCATGCCGCCGGAGCTCGGCGCGCTGCCCGCGGGCTGCGCCTTCGCGGCGCGCTGCGCGACGCCGACGGCGGTGTGCGAGGCCGTACCGGCGCTGGCCGGCGGGGTGGCCTGTCACCATCCGCATCCGGCCGCCGAGGAGGCCTCCTGTGCTTGAGCTGCGCGGCATCACCGCCGGATACGAGCCGCGCGAGCCCGTCGTCCGGGATGTGTCGCTGACCATCGGCGACGGCGAGGCCGTGGGCCTGCTCGGCCCCAGCGGCTGCGGCAAGTCCACGCTGGCGCGCGTGGCCGCGCTGCTGCACCGTCCGGACGCCGGGAGCGTCGTCATCGACGGCGAGCCCGCCCGTGGCTGGCGGCACGGCGCGCCGCGCGAGCAGCGCACCGCGTTCGGGGTCGTCTTCCAGCAGCCCCGGCAGTCGGCCGATCCCCGGCTGCGGCTCCGCGACCTGATCGCCGAGCCGCTGCGGGCGACGGGCCGCCGCCGGGCCGAGGCCGACGCCCGGGTGGGCGAGCTGGCGCCGGTCGTCGGCCTGTCGGACGAGCTCCTGGCGCGCCGCCCGCACGAGGTGAGCGACGGGCAGCTCCAGCGGGCGTGCGTGGCGCGGGCGCTGGTGCTGCGGCCGCGGTGGCTGATCTGCGACGAGATGACGGCGATGCTGGACGCGTCGACGACGGCGGCGTTGGTGGGGGTCGTGGAGGCGTACCGGCGGGAGAGCGGGGCGGGGCTTCTCGCCGTCGGGCATGACGCGGTGCTGCTGGAGCGGTGGTGCGACCGGGTGGTGCGGTGGGAGCGCAGTCCCTGACCCGCCCTTGTCAGTGGGTCCCCATATGGTGACCGCGTGACAACCTATGTGGCGCTGCTGCGCGGTATCAACGTCGGTGGCAAGAAGCGCGTCCCCATGCAGACCCTGCGGGAGCTGCTGGCCGGCATGGGGTGCGAGGCCGTCCGCACCCACCTCAACAGCGGCAACGCCGTCTTCACCCACGCCGGGGCCGACGAGGGGACACTGGCCGCGCGGCTGGAGGAGGCCATCGAGCGGGAGCTGGGGTTCTCCGTGACCTGTCTGGTGCGCGAGGCGGGTGAGATACGCCGTGTCGTCGACGCCAATCCGTTCGCCGGGCAGGAGGTCGACCCCGCGCGGTTCCTGGTGACCTTCCTCGCCGGCCCGGCCGACCCGGCCACGGTCGCGGATCTCGACCCGGCGGAGTACGCGCCCGAGGCGTTCGCGCTGGGTGAGCGCGAGGTGTATCTGCACTGCGCGCAGGGCATCCGGGACTCCCGGCTCGGACGCGTGCTCACCGAGCGGCGGCTGGGCACGGCGGGCACCGCGCGCAACTGGAACACCATCACAAGGCTGGCGGACATGGCCGGGGAGTGACCGCCGCGCTCAGCCGGATACCGGCTCCGCTTAGCATTCGAACATGAAGCTGCGTCTCCCCCGCCCGCGCGGGCGGCGGCTGTTCGCCGCCGTGGCCGCGGTCGTCGTGCTCGGTGGTGCCGGCACCTGGACGGTCGCCTCGGCCACCGGCGGCGATCCTCCCGTACGCCGCGAGGACCGGTCGATCGCCATGCCCGAGGGTCCGGGCGGGGGCAAGGACACCGTCCGGATCGACACGTCCTTCTTCACGTCCGGACCCGCCGAGGAACGCCGCCCTGCGGTGCTGCTCGCGCACGGCTTCGGCGGCAGCAAGGACGATCTGCGGCCCGAGGCGGAGGAGCTGGCCCGTTCCGGCTACGCCGTGCTGACGTGGTCCGCGCGGGGATTCGGGCACTCCACCGGCCGGATCGGCCTCAACGCCCCGGACCGCGAGGTCGCCGACGTCAGCCGCCTGATCGACTGGCTGGCCCGGCGCCCCGAGGTGCGCCTCGACGCGGCCGGGGACCCGCGGGTCGGCATCGCGGGCGGCTCGTACGGCGGTGCGATCGCGCTGCTCTCCGCCGGGTACGACAAGCGCGTCGACGCCATCGCCCCGCAGATCACCTACTGGAACCTCGCCGACTCCCTCTTCCCCGGCGACGTCTTCAAGAAGCTCTGGGCCGGGATCTTCTTCACCACGGGAACCACGAACACCACAGGCACCGGCGGCGCCGCCGGGAGCCGTCCCGGTGCCTCCGGCTGCGGGCGGTTCGAGCGGAGCCTGTGCGAGATGTACGAGCGGGTGGCCGTCGCCGGAAAGCCGGACGCCGAGGCGCGGAAGCTACTGGAGCTCCGCAGCCCCTCCGCCGTCGCGGACCGCGTCAAGGTGCCCGCCCTGATCGTCCAGGGGCAGAACGACTCCCTCTTCCCCCTCGACCAGTCCGACGCCGCCGCCACCGCCATCCGCCGCAACGGCGCGCCCGTGGCCGTCGACTGGATCTCCGGCGGGCACGACACCGGCGTCGCGAACGAGCAGGACCGGATCGAGCAGCGCACGCACGCGTGGTTCGACCGCTACCTCAAGGGCGACGAGGCCACGGACACCGGACCGGCCTTCCGCGTCAGCCGCGCCGGCGGCATCGACACCACCGACGGCAAGGCACGGCTGCGCGCGGCGACCGGCACCCGCTACCCCGGGCTGCGGTCCGACGCGCGGACCGTGCCCCTGACCGGCGGCGCGCGGTCCTTCGCCAACCCCGCGGGCGCCGCTCCCCCGGCCGTCTCCGCCGTGCCCGGCGTCGGGGGCGGACTGTCCCAGCTGTCTGGGCTCGGCCTCGGGGTGTCCCTCGACTTCCCCGGCCAGTACGCCCGTTTCGACTCCGCCCCGCTGACCGAGGGCGTCCGCGTCACCGGCACGCCTACCGCGAGGGTGAAGGTCGCCTCCGACACCGGTGAGGCGGTCCTCTTCGCCAAGGTCTACGACGTCGGCCCCGGCGGTCAGCAGCAGTTGCCCGGACAGCTCGTGGCCCCGCTGCGCGTCGACGGCGCGAAGGACGGCAGAACGGTAGAGCTGCGGCTGCCCGCGATCGACCACACCTTCGAGGCCGGGCACCGGATGCGGCTCGTGCTCTCCGCCACCGACCTCGGCTACGCGTCACCGGTGCGCCCCGCCACCTACACCGTCTCCCTCACGGACGGCGGGCTGAGCGTCCCGACCGCCCCCGGCGTCCGGACCGGCTCGTCCGGCCTGCCGTGGTGGACGTGGGGGATGCCGGCCGGCGGTGTGCTCGTGGCGGCGGCCCTGCTGCTCACCGGGCGGCGCCGCACCACCGCCCCCGCGCCCGACCCGGCGCTGGCCGACGTGCCGCTGCGGATCGCCGGACTGAGCAAGCGGTACGCGGGGTCGGCGGACCGGTACGCCGTGCGCGACCTGTCGTTCCAGGTCGAGCGCGGGCAGGTCCTCGGGCTGCTGGGGCCCAACGGCGCCGGAAAGACCACGACGCTGCGCATGCTCATGGGCCTCATCCGGCCCGACGCCGGGGAGATCCGGGTCTTCGGGCATGCGATCCGGCCGGGCTCGCCCGTGCTGTCACGGGTCGGCGCGTTCGTCGAGGGCGCGGGCTTCCTGCCGCACCTGTCGGGACGGGCCAACCTCGACCTGTACTGGCGGGCCACCGGCCGTCCCGCCGAGGACGCCCACCTGGAGGAGGCCCTGGAGATCGCCGGGCTGGGCTCCGCGCTGGACCGGGCCGTCCGCACGTACTCCCAGGGCATGCGGCAGCGCCTCGCGATCGCCCAGGCCATGCTGGGCCTGCCGGACCTGCTGATCCTCGACGAGCCGGCCAACGGGCTGGACCCGCCGCAGATCCGGGAGATGCGGGAGGTGATGATCCGTTACGCGGCGGCCGGCCGCACGGTGATCGTCTCCAGCCATCTCCTCTCCGAGGTCGAGCAGTCCTGCACCCATCTGGTCGTCATGGACCGGGGGCGGCTGGTCGGCGCCGGCGCGGTCTCGGAGATCGTCGGCTCGGGCGACACCCTGCTGGTGGGCGTCGAGGGCCGGCCGTCGGAGGTGACGGTGGACAAGGTGGCCGCCCTGCCCGGCGTGGCCTCGGCCGTACGGGCCGACGAGGGGCTGCTGGTGCGGCTCGACGGCGCGACAGTGCCGGAACTGCTGGTGGAACTGGTCCGGCTGGAGGTGCCCGTGGCGAGCGTGGGCCCGCACCGGCGGCTGGAGGACGCGTTCCTGACCCTGATCGGAGGCTCCGCGTGAGCAGCACCACGGCCGTCGAATCCGCGCCCGGCTACCGGGCCGGCCGCACCCTGCCGCTGCGCGTGGAGGCGGCGCGGCAACTGCGGCGCCGCCGCACGCTGGTGATGGGCGCCGTGCTCGCGGTGCTGCCGTTCGTCCTGATCGCGGCCTTCGCGATCGGCGGCGACCGCCAGGGCCGCGACGGGCGGGTGACCCTGATGGACACCGCCACCGCCTCCGGCGCGAACTTCGCCGCCACCGCGCTGTTCGTCTCGGCGGGCTTCCTGCTGGTGGTGCCGGTGGCGCTGTTCTGCGGTGACTCGGTGGCCTCGGAGGCGAGCTGGTCGTCGCTCCGGTACCTGCTGGCCGCGCCCGTGCCGCGCGCCCGGCTGCTGTGGGCCAAGCTGGCCGTGGCGCTGGCCTTCAGCGCGGCGGCGATGGTGCTGCTGCCGCTGGTGGCGCTCGTGGCGGGCACGGCCGCCTACGGCTGGGGGCCGTTGCGGATCCCCACCGGCGGCTCCCTGGACGCGGGCACGGCGACGGGCCGGCTGGCCCTCTGCGTGGCCTTCGTGTTCGTCGGCCAGCTGGTGACGGCAGCGCTGGCGTTCTGGCTGTCGACGGTCACGGACGCGCCGCTGGGCGCGGTGGGCGGCGCGATGGGCCTGACGATCGTCGGCAACGTCCTCGACGCGGTCACGGCGCTGGGCGACTGGCGGGACCTGCTGCCGGCCCACTGGCAGTACGCGTGGGCCGACGCGCTCCAGCCGCGCCCGGAGTACGGCGGGATGGTGAAGGGGACGGCGGTGTCGGTCGCGTACGCCGTGGTGTTCTTCGCGCTGGCGTTCCGGCACTTCCGGGGGAAGGACGTGGTGTCCTGATCAGGACAGCGCCCTGGCCTTCAGCCCTTCGGCGAACGCCCGCGCCGCCTCCAGGTCGGTGGCGTCGGGCCGTCCCTTCTTGATCCCGCCGACGAGCTTGAACGGGAGCCAGGTGTCGTACCCCCGGCACTGGAAGGTGTCGCTCACGTCGAAGCCCTTCCGCTCCAGAAGCCGCACGAGGGAGCGGGTGTGGGGCCGGAACGGCGGTTCGGGCAGCCCGCTGGTGGTGAAGACGAACGCCTTGCGGTACCGGCCCTCCGGCAGCGACTGGACGAACCGGCTCAGCCGTGGGTGGACGTTCTGCGTGAAGATGCCCGAGCCGAATCCCACCAGGTCGTAGGCGGCGAGCTCCGCCACGTCGACCTGTTCGGGCTCGACGACCCGGGCCTCCAGTACCCGGCCCATGACGTCCGCGATCCTCTTGGTGTTGCCGTGGGACACGGAAGTGCACACGATGACGGCCCTCATGATGACGCTCCTTTCGCTTCGGTCTCGCACCATGGGGACACCGCCCGGGCGAGGAGCGTGACAGGCAGCGGATGTGGCGGCGATCACAGCGGGAACGCCAGTGACGGGCTACCCCGGCGACGTCCCGTACACCGGCCCCTCCGTCCGGGCCCGTGCCAGCAGCCCCCGTACCGCCTTCCCCGCTTCCCCCGGTGACCAGCGGTCGCCCTTGTCGGTCGTGGGGCCCGGGTGCCAGCCCTCCATGACGGTGATGCGGCCCGCCTCCGCCCCGAAGACCCGGCCCGTGACGCCGGTCGCGTCCGCCGACGACAGCCAGACCACGAGCGGCGAGACGTTGGCCGGGGCCATGGCGTCGAATCCGTCGTCCTGGGGCGCGGCCATCGCCTCCGCGAAGACCCGCTCGGTCATCCGGGTGCGGGCCGCCGGGGCGACGGCGTTGACCTGGACGCCGTAGCGGGCCAGTTCGGCGGCGGCCACGAGGGTGAGGCCGACGACGCCGGCCTTGGCGGCGGCATAGTTGGCCTGGCCGACGCTGCCCAGCAGGCCCGCGCCGGACGTGGTGTTGACGACGCGGGCCTCGGGCGCACGCCCCTCCTTGGCCCGCGCCCGCCAGTGTGCGGCGGCGTGGCGCAGGGTGAGGAAGTGGCCCTTGAGGTGGACGCGGACGACCGCGTCCCAGTCGTCCTCGCCGAGGTTGACGAGCATGCGGTCCCGTAGGAAGCCCGCGTTGTTGACGAGCGCGTCGAGGCGTCCGTACGTCTCCAGGGCGGTGGTGACGAGCGAGCGCGCGCCCTCGTCGGTGGCGATGTCGCCGGCGTGGGCGACGGCTTCGCCGCCCCGGGCGCGGATCTCCTCGACGACCAGCCGGGCGGGGTCCGCCGAGGCGCCGTCCCCGCCGGGCCCCGCGCCCAGGTCGTTGACGACGACCCTGGCGCCCTCGGCGGCGAGCGCCAGCGCGTGGGCGCGGCCGAGGCCCCGGCCGGCGCCGGTGACGACGGCGACCCGTCCCGCACAGATCCCGGTCATGTCGTTCCTCCGTTCGTCCCGTTCGTCCCTCCGCGCGCCGCCGCGAGGAAGGCCGGGGCCTCGCCGCCGCCGTGGACGAGGAGGCCGGCCCCGGTGACGTAGGCGGCTTGGTCCGAGGCGAGGAAGACGGCGGCCTCGCCGATCTCGTCGGGCTCGGCGAGCCGCCCCGTCGGTACGGTCCGGCCGACGGCGGCGAGGCCCGCGTCGCCGCCGTAGTGCGCCCGCGCGGCCGGGGTGCCGACCATGCCGAGGACGAGGGTGTTGACCCGGATGTGCGGGGCCCACTCGACGGCCATGGTGCGGGCCAGGTTCTCCAGCCCGGCCTTGGCGGCGCCGTAGGCGGCGGTGCCGGGCGAGGGGCGGGTGCCGCTGACGCTGCCGATCATCACGATCGCGCCGGCGGCCGGGCCGGGCCGCGCCCGCAGCAGGGGGCGGGCGGCGAGCGAGACGGCGAGCGGTACGAGGAGGTTGAGCTCCAGGACACGGGCGTGCCGGGCCGCGTCCGCCGCGTCGAGCGGCCGGTGGGGTGTGCCGCCGGCGTTGTTGACGAGGACGTCGAGGCGGCCGTACTCGACGGCGAGCCAGGCGAAAACCTCCTGAACGGCCGCCGATTCCCTGAGATCCGCGCTGTGGAAGCGGGCCGTCCGCCCCGCCGCCGTGACCGGCTCGTCGGGCGGCCGGCGGGCGCACACCACGACGTCCGCGCCCGTGCGCAGAAAGGCCCGCGCGATGCCCGCGCCCACACCCCGGGTGCCGCCGGTGACGAGGACGACCCGGCTGCCGTCGGGACCGGCACGCCGATCGCCCGCCCCGGGGCCGGGAGTTCCGCTCATGCACGCCTCCCCCAGCGAACGGTCCGCTGCTACCGTCGACAACGGACCGATACCTAACAAACGTTTGGTGGAAAGGTAGCCGATGGGCATCTCCACCGCACGCCCCGAACCGGGCATCGCCGTCGTCACCGTGGACGTCCCGCCCGTCAACGCCCTGCCCGTACGCGGCTGGTACGCGCTGGCGGACGCGCTCCGCACGGCGGGCTCCGACCCGGAGACCCGCTGCGTTCTGCTCACCGCCACCGGACGCGGCTTCAACGCCGGTGTCGACCTGAAGGAGCTGAGCGGCACACCGGGACACCGGGCCCTCGTCGACGTCAACCACGCCTGCGCCGAGGCCTTTTCCGCCGTCTACGACTGTCCCGTGCCGGTCGTCGCCGCCGTGCACGGGCACTGTCTCGGCGGTGGCGTCGGTCTCGTGGGCAACGCCGACGCGGTCGTCGCCTCCGACGACGCGGTGTTCGGGCTGCCCGAGCTCGACCGGGGCGCGCTGGGCGCCGCCACCCACCTCTCCCGTCTCGTGCCCCAGCACCTGATGCGCACCCTCTTCTACACCTCGCGCACCGTCACGGCCGCCGAGCTGCACCGGCACGGCTCGGTCTGGCGCGTCACACCCCGGACCGGGCTCGCCGGGGCGGCCCTGGAGCTGGCGCGGGAGATCGCGGCGAAGGACGGCGCGCTGCTGCGCATGGCCAAGGCCGCGCTCAACGGCATCGACCCCGTCGACGTCCGCCGGGGCTACCGCTACGAACAGGGCTTCACCTTCGAGGCCGCCCTCAGCGGCGTCGGCGACCGGCACCGCGCCGCCTTCGTGGCCGGCCGGCCGGGAAGGGAGCGGATATGACGGCCGACAAGAGGATGACCGCCGACGAGGCCGTGGCCCGTCTAGCGGACGGTATGACGATCGGCATCGGCGGCTGGGGATCGCGCCGCAAACCGATGGCGCTGGTCAGGGCGGTGTTACGGGCAGGACTGACCGATCTGACCGTCGTCTCCTACGGCGGCCCCGACATCGGCCTGCTTGCGGCGGCGGGCCGGATCCGCAAGCTGGTGACGGCCTTCGTCTCCCTCGACTCGATCCCCCTCGAACCGCACTTCCGCGCCGCCCGGCAGCGGGGCGGGCTGGAGCTGGTGGAGCTCGACGAGTCGATGGTCATGTGGGGCCTGACGGCCGCCGCGCACCGGCTGCCGTTCCTGCCCGTGCGGGCGGGGCTCGGCTCGGACGTCATGACGCTCAACCCGGACCTGCGGACGGTCACCTCGCCGTACGAGGACGGGGAGGAGCTGGTCGCCGTGCCCGCGCTCGCCCTGGACGCGGCCCTGGTCCACCTCAACCGCGCGGACGCGCGCGGCAACGCCCAGTATCTGGGCCCGGACCCGTACTTCGACGACCTGTTCTGCGAGGCGGCCAAGGAGGCGTACGTCTCCTGCGAACGGATCGTCGACAGCGAGGAGTTCGCCGACGGGGGCGGGCCGCAGACGCTGCTCGTCCAGCGCCACTGCGTGACCGGGGTCGTCGAGGCGCCGGGCGGCGCGCACTTCACCTCATGCGCGCCGGACTACGGGCGCGACGAGGCCTTCCAGGCCGCCTACGCGCGGGCCGCGGCGGACCCGGCGGCCTGGCAGGAGTTCGTGGCGCGTTTCCTGTCCGGCGACGAGGACGAGTACCGGGCGGCGGTCGCGTCGTTCCGCACCCGGGCGGCGTCATGACGGCGGGATCCGTGAGCGCGAGCAGGGCCGAGGTGTGCGTCGTGGCCTGCGCGGAGGTCTGGCGCGGCGACGGGGAGATCCTGGCGAGCCCGATGGGCACGGTACCCACGATCGGGGCCCGGCTGGCGCGGCTGACGTTCGCCCCGGAGCTGCTGCTGACGGACGGCGAGGCGATGCTGATCGCCGATGTGCCGGCGCTGGGCCGCACGGCGCGGGTGGTCGAGGGCTGGCTGCCGTTCCGCCGCCATCTGGCGCTGGTCACCGGCGGCAGACGGCATGTGATGATGGGCGCGAGCCAGCTCGACCGGTACGGCAACCAGAACATCAGCCGCATCGGCGACGCCCGCCGCCCCGACCGGCAGCTCCTGGGCGTACGCGGCGCACCCGTCAACTCCCTCAACCATCCGGTCAGTTACTGGATCCCCCGGCACTCCCCCCGGGTCCTCGTCGAGCGCGTCGACATGGTCTGCGGCGTCGGCTACGACCGGGCGGCCGCCGCCGGGCCCGCCGCGACGCGCTTCCACGGCGTCCGGCGCGTCGTCACCGATCTCGCGGTGCTGGACTTCGAGACGCCGGACCGCACGCTGCGGGTCCGCTCGCTGCACCCCGGCGTCACGGCCGAGGAGGTACGGGCGGCCACCGGCTTCCCCCTTGACGTGCCGGCGGACGTGCCGCGCACACGGCGGCCGACGGCGGACGAACTGCGGCTGATCCGGGAGGCCCTCGACCCGGACGGCCTGCGCGACCGCGAGGTACGGGCGTGAGGGCGGTACGGGCGTGAGGACGGCCCTCACCGAGCTCGTGGGCGTCCGGCACCCCGTCGTGCAGACCGGCATGGGCTGGGTGGCGGGCCCCCGGCTGGTGACGGCCGTCGCCGCCGCCGGAGGCCTGGGCATCCTGGGCGCGGCCACCATGACGCCGGAGCAGCTGCGGGCCGCCGTCCGGGAGGTGAAGTCCCGTACGGACCGGCCCTTCGGCGTCAACCTCCGCGCGGACGCGGGCGACGCCGCCGAACGCGTGGGGATCCTGGTGGCGGAGGGAGTGCGGGTGGCATCGTTCGCGCTGGCCCCCTCGCGGGAGCTGATCGCCCGGCTCAAGGACGCGGGCATGGTCGTCATCCCCTCCGTCGGCGCCCGGCGGCACGCCGAGAAGGTCGCGGCGTGGGGAGCGGACGCGGTGATCGTGCAGGGCGGCGAGGGCGGCGGCCACACGGGCGAGGTCGCGACGTCGGTGCTGCTGCCGCAGGTCGTCGACGCGGTCGGCATACCGGTCGTCGCGGCGGGCGGCTTCCGCGACGGCCGGGGCCTGGTCGCCGCCCTCTCCTACGGGGCGGCGGGCATCGCCATGGGCACCCGCTTCCTGCTCACGTCCGACAGCACGGTCCCGGCGGCCGTGAAGGCCGCGTACCTCGCCGCGTCCGTCAAGGACGTCACCGTCACCGACCGCGTCGACGGCCTCCCCCACCGGATGCTGCGCACCCCCTTCGTCACGAGGCTGGAGCGCGCGGGCCGGGCGGTCTCGCTCGTCCGGGCCGTGCGGCACGCGGCGTCCTTCCGGGCGCTGTCGGGAATGACGTGGGGGCAGATGCTGCGCGACGGGCGGGCCCTGCGGCACGGCGGGGAACTCGGCTGGGGCCAGGTGCTGCTGGCCGCGAACACTCCGATGCTGCTGAAGGCGGCGATGGTCGACGGCCGTACGGACCTGGGGGTGATGGCCGCCGGGCAGGTGGCGGGGGTCATCGAGGACCTGCCGTCGTGCGCGGCGCTGATCGAACGGATCATGGCGGAGGCGGAGGAGGTGCTGCGAGGATTGGGCCGCCGGCTGGCGGCGGACGATCGGAGGCCCGGGTGATGAACGATGCGGCGTACACGGCCGACGCGGTGGCCCGTGAGGTGTGGAAGCTCTACGAACCCGTCCACGCCGTCACCTACTTCGCCCCGGAAGCGCTGACCGCCTTCGAGGCGGCGGGCCTGCGCGGCTGGCGGCGCGGCTACTTCGCCGGCCGGGCGGCACCGCTCGGGCCGGTGGGCCCGGAGCCGGTCACGGCGGCGTTCTTCGGCTTCGCGCCGGGGACGGTCGCCCGGGCGCTGCCGTCGGTATGGGACATCACCCCGCCCGCGCGGGCCCTGGAGATCCGGCGCGCGGGAGCGCGGGCGGCGCTGGAACGGCTGCTGGCGGGCCAGGAGAAGGAGGCGGCGCGGGCAGGGGAACTGCTTGCCGACGCGGCGCTGGGGCTGGACCACGGCGGACGCGTCCTGTCCGCCGCGCACGCGGGGCTTGTTTGGCCCGACGACCCTCTTGAACGCCTGTGGCACGCGGCGACGCTGCTGCGCGAGCACCGTGGCGACGGCCATGTGGCGGCCCTCGTCGCCGCCGGGCTCGACGGCTGCGAGGCGCTGGTGCTGCGGTCGGGCATCGACGTGCCGCGCTCGGAGCTTCAGCCCTACCGGGGCTGGACGGATGAGGAGTGGGAGGCGGCGGGGG